>CALKVM010000001.1:0-74913 GCA_938049695.1 uncultured Candidatus Nitrosoarchaeum sp.
CAAAGTAAGTGCATTAATTTCTGACAGTGAAACTGATTATACTTCTCAGATCAAATTAATTTTGAGTGCAACTAGACTTAAAGAAAGAGGATGCACTGTTGGTGAAGTAGAAGCAGCCTTACAATCAAACAAAAAATTCAAAATTGAAACAATAGGTGATTTAATCACTCTGAAATTAGTTGAAGAATCTGATGCTCCAACTGTAATTGCAATTAGAAACAAAGTACTCAATACTACCGTTAAAGGAGTTCCAGATATTGAACGTGTAACATTAGTTCAAAAAGATGACGAATGGGTAATCCAAACAACTGGTTCAAACATAGCCAAAGTGCTTGAAGTTTCAGGAATTGATAAGAAAAATGTTAGAACAAACAATGTATTTGAAATTGCAGGTACATTAGGAATTGAGGCATCCAGAAATGCTTTGATTAATGAACTAAACAATACTTTGGAAGATCAAGGTCTAGAAGTGGATAATAGGTATATTATGTTAGTATCTGATTTAATGTGCTCTAGGGGATACATGCAACAAATTGGTAGACATGGAATTGCTGGAACCAAAGATAGTGTTCTTGCAAGAGCCGCATTTGAAATTACTGTTCCAACTATTGCACATGCTGCATTGGCTGGTGAAGTTGAACAACTCAAAGGTATTACTGAAAACGTTATTGTTGGAAGTATTATTCCAATTGGAAGTGGAACTGTAGACCTTTACATGCAAGTAAGCAAGAAGAAATGAGGATAATCAATAAAACATTATAATGTGATATAGATGGGCGACGAAATTTCTACTTTAATGAACAATAACAAAAATAAAGTTATTTTGTTACGATTAAGAAACAATAAAACTGTTAGAGGTAATCTTCAAGATTTTGATATTCATATGAATCTGACATTACATGATGCTGAAGATATTTCAGATAACAAGACTACAAAACTTGGAACAATTCTTTTACGTGGTGATAATATTTTAGCAGTTTCATTACCTGATGAAGAATCCTAGATCAAAAACATAAATCATTCTCAAACATTAAATTCAAACTAGGATGATTTGTAATTGTGTTCATGCTTCCTTTAGTTTTTTTAATGTTTCTTTCTCCTGTATTTGCTGAACAAATTCCAGATTATGATCACCCATATTCTCCAATTTTTACTGACAAACCAGTATACTCCTGGACTGATAAAGTTCAAATGACTATTCTTGCACCTAGCTGGAACACCGATAGGCATTTGATTGATTCAATAGGTGATGATGAAGATCATCCTATTAAAATTTCTACAAGGGGACACTCCCTTGATCCTTATAGATTTACAGAAACTGGTGTAAATTCTGGAATATTTACCGCTGAAATAATCCTTACAGGATTTTCTCATGATGTTGACGGTGATGGAGATAATGATACAATTCCTAGAACTACTGGAAATGGACCAACCAGTGGATTTTTAGAAACAGATAGCGATTCTGCAATTACAATCTCGTTTGAATTTGCAGATGGTGTGGTATTGACTGAATCTGCTCCAATACGATGGAATATTGGAAAAATTCAATTTTCTGAAGAAAATTACCTTTCTGACAAAACTGCATCAATACGCATAATTGATCCTGATCTTAATCTTAATCCAGAATCGTTGGATCATATGCCAATTCAAATTTCTTCTAATTCTGATGTATCTGGTATTGAAGTTGATGCCATTGAAACATCTGAAAGCTCTGGCACCTTTGTTGTATCTGTTTCTTTTACCCAAAATCAATCTTCAAGTGGAAATCGTTTATTTGCACTTCCTGGTGATACAATTTTTGCAAAATATGATGACTATACACTTCCAAAACCATATTCTACATCTGATAATCTTGAAGTCAAAACATTTGCAAACGTCGATTCTTCAATTCCTACATTGAAAAGATTGCAAAGTTTACCGATTATTTTGTCCGACACTTTTGGTAATTCATTGACATCATTTTCAACTAGTGATCAAATACAAATTGTTGGAACAATATCAAATCAACAAAATTTTAAACAGAAATTTGTTTATCTCTTCCAAGTTAAAGATGAAAACAATTCTGTTGTATCTGTTTCTTGGATACAAGGTGAGATATCTGAAAATCAAAAACTAAATATTTCTCAATCATGGATTCCTAAGAAAACTGGGACATATACTATTGAAACTTATACTTGGAATTCATTAATTCACACAGCTCCCCTATCTCCCTCTTTATCCACATCAATTTTTGTTAAATGAGCAAAAATATAATTTCTACATAACTAATAAATACAAAATTACGATTTTAGCCATGTGTTTAGATACAAAGTTGGATTATTATTGGCATTAATTGTCTTACTTCCAATCATCATACCTCAAAGCTTTGCAAATTCAATTCTGATAGAATTTGATAAACTTGAATACCACACTGGTGATTCTATGGTAATTTCTGGACATCTTTTGGATTTTAGGATGCCTGTAATTGCATTGAGCCTTTATGACCCAGATGGGAAAATTTTATCTGCAAATAATGTGATTATTGATTCCAATGGAACTTTCTCAAAAATAATTCCATTAGATTCTCCATTCTATGACAAATCTGGAAAATATATCGTAAAACTAAATTATGGTAAAATAGTTCAGGATGAATTTTTTACTATATCTGGTAATGATCCTGAGCCCAAAGTCATAATTCCAGAATCGATAAAACCTGAAATTGTTTCATTAGCAACTGATAAGAATCAATACCGTGATAATGATTTTGTAATAATTACTGGTATTGTTTCTAGCATTGACTCACCAAATGTGTTAATTGGTGTTTATGATCCATTTGGTACTCCAATAGGATTTTACTTTGGACAAATTAATTCTAATTTAGAATTTTCTACAAATTTTCTTGTAAAATCTGGTGTTAATTTTAAAACAGATGGAACTTATTCAATAAAAACACACTATGGAGAAACTGAAAAAATAATTAACTTTGATTTTTATAAAATTATTGATACTAAAACAGATCTTGAAAACAAATCAGTAATTAAAAATAATGATGATTCAAAATCAACTGGAGAAAAAAATAATTCTAATGACAAATCACCTGAAATCACAAATGAGCAAAATACAAAATCTGCATATGATAAAACTCAAACCAAAAAATATGACAATCTCTCTGTTGAAGATATAGAACTAGGCAAATTACTTAATCAGATTAATTTAGAATGTGATCAGAGTAAATTTATTGATACCATCTCTTACTATGATGGTATGGGTCCTGCATTATACAGACTTTGTAAATTTGATCAAGCTTTGATTTTTTTTGATAATTCATTGATTAATGATCCAAATAATGTTGAGATTATTACTAACAAGGGCTCATCTTTTGGAAAACTAGGATATTTTTCAGAATCTATTTTCTATTATGATCAAGCCCTTAAAATTGACCCTTATTTCATTCCTGCACTTAACAACAAGGCAAATGCCCTTGCAAATATGGGAAAATATGCTGAATCTATTTCTCTTTATAATGAAGCTATTCAAAAAAATCCTGATTATAACACCGCAAGAAAAAATCTCAAATTGGTTTTATCTGAATTATCTATTGAAAATAAAACCATATCTGTAGAACACAAGTCATTATCTAACGAAATTCAATCTGAAAAAATATCTCAAACTGAAAATAATTCAAAACATCAAACAAAAAAACCTTCTAATTTTTTTGAAGAAATAGCTTTGGTATTTTCATCATTAGGTCATCTCTTTGGATTTCAGAATTAAGTGTGTTTTTGACTTTTTTTATAGGTAAAATTTCAATAAACCTATAAAGCCCTGCAAAGACGATCGTCAATAAGGGTAACACATGAGTAAGATACTAGAAAAAATACTAAAGGATGCACTCAAAGAAGATAAAATTACAATGGGAACAAAACAAGTATTGAACTCTATGAAAAACTCCAAGCTAATTGTATTGTCTCAATCTGTAAAAAAAGAAATGTTTGCAAAAATTGAATCAGATGCAAAAAAAGAAAAAATACCATTGATTAACTTTCAAGGAACTTCAGTTGCATTAGGAAGACTATGCGGCTTACAATTCAGAATTTCAACAATTTCATTTACATCACTGAGTGATGCAAACATCAAATCAATTCTTAAAGATACAGAAACTGAGGAAAAAAATGAATAATTACATTACATCAAATGAAAGTTTAAATGAGACAAATTTTGCTCGGAGATAAAAAGGAATTCTAATGACACAATCAATTAAACTCACAACTGATCAAATGCGTATGATGTCTCTCTTTCAAAATGTTACTGGTGCAACTGCACGTGATTGTGTTGAAGATGAAAAACAAGATCGTGTAATTTTTGTAGTAAATACTGGTAAAATGGGATTAGCAATTGGAAAAGGTGGAATTCATATCAAATCATTACAAAACATTGTAAAGAAAAATGTTGAACTAGTTGAATTTGATGAGGATCCCGCCAAATTTCTGACCAATTTACTTAACTCTAAACTTGTTTCTGAAGTAAAAATAAATACACGAACTGATGGTTCTAAACAGGCAATAGTCATGGTAGACCCAAGAAAGAAAGGAATTGTTGTTGGAAGAGAAGGTAGAAATGCTGAGAAAGCAAGATTGCTTGCAAAGCGATATTTTGATATTACGAGTGTTCTCATTAATAGTCCTGAAAAAGCAACATTGGAGATGTAATATATGACAAAATCCCCCCTTGGCTTATTTGCTGGTAGAGTTTTAGTTGCGAAAAGAAAAAAACAACGATGGGCAATCTCTACTTACAAGAGAAGACAACTTGGTATTGATAAAAAATCCGATCCTCTTGGAGGTGCACCGCAAGGAAGAGGGATCGTTTTAGAAAAAGTGGGTATTGCAGCAAAACAACCCAACTCTGCTGTTAGAAAATGTGTTAGAGTTCAATTAATTAAAAATGGTAAAACTGTTACAGCGTTCTTGCCACGAGACGGTGCAATGAATTTCATTGATGAACACGATGAGGTACATATTCAAGGAATGGGTGCAACACAAGGTGGTGCAATGGGAGATATTCCTGGAGTTAGATTCAAAGTTTTCAAAGTAAATGGTACATCACTTAACGAACTAGTAACTGGAAAGAAAGAAAAACCAAGGAGATAAAATTGGCAGAAACAAAGAATCTATTATTATTTAGAAAATGGGATATGTCTGATATTGAAATTAAAGATCCTGGATTAAAAACAGCAATTTCATTAAGAAAACAAATTTTACCATATACATTTGGTCGTTCAGCACTAAAAAGATTCAACAAAGCAGATGTAAACATAGTTGAAAGACTATGCAACAAAGTTATGCATTTTGGTAAAAAATATGCAAAAAATACCGGAAAAATGACTGGTAAAAAAACCAAAGTACTCAATACTGTAAAATTAGCATTTGATATTATTGCATTAAAGACTGGTAAAAACCCCGTTGAGATTCTAGTTAGAGCAATTGAATTTTCTGCACCAAATGAGGATACAACAAGAATCGTATATGGTGGTACTGTCTATCATGTATCTGTAGATGTTGCTCCAATTCGAAGAGTTGACATGGCATTGAAATTCATTGCAGATTCTATAAGAGATTCAACATATTCTAATCCCAAACCAATTGAGGAACATATGGCAGAACAGCTTATTATGGCAGCTTCTAATGATCCAAACGCTCCATCTGTAAAGAAAAAACACGAATTAGAAAGAATAGCACAAGCATCTAGATAGTAATTTTTCCAGTAGCCCGAGGCAGATTCGAACTGCCGTCTCCGCCTATCCACTCTTGAGATCCAGAGGGCAGAATCCTTGATCTAAAACTTTTTTATTTGACCGCTAGACTATCGGGCTACCAAAACAAATTCTAATGTTTTAGAATATAATCATTTGCTGAAATTACTTGATCTTAACTTCGTGAATAGCTGTTGCATAATCACAATTCGCTTTTAATCTCATGTATGGAATCAATCTAAAATGAATTGAGTAAATGTCCTCCTCTTTTAACACGATTCCTTTCTGCATTAATGATACTAATCCACGTGATGTGACTGTGATGTTCACATTCTTTTTTTCACATATTTGATCCCGTTTTTTTTGATATTGTTTTAGTGAAAATGCTACATCATTAATTTCTAAAATTAAAGGCCATATGATTTCAGCCCAAACAAATCTTCTATTTTCTGTAGCTGTTGCATACTTGCCTTTTTCACTCAACATTAATAACATCTGCAAAAGATGTTATAACTTAATAGTTGTCTCAAAAAGAAATTGAAGAATCACTGAATCTACTGCAAAAAAATTGGGACATTGATCCGATTTTACAAGAATTCATGCTAGGAAAAATAACCCATGTCTCTGATTATCCATTCAAAGTTAAAGATGTTATTTTTCATATTCCGTATCTTGTGTCAGAAAAAAAATATATTTTATGGAAATGTTTTTGGCCAGATTGTCACAATTGCTGTGACAGACAAGGTAGATTACCTCTAACTTCTGATGATCTAATTATTATTGGAAACGGATTGAAGTATCAAAGACCTTCTGATTTTATAAAAAATGAAACAATCACAACTACTTGGCAAGACATTGCTCCATCTGGTCAAATCACTACAATGACTACAATTAATCTTAAAAGAAAGACAGATGAAACTGAGCAAGAAGATGGTACTCATATTTCATGTAGATTCTTAGATGAAAAAGGTGGATGTAGTATGCATCCAGATCGTCCTGGAGTGTGCTATTTGTATCCATTTTCTACCTGGTTAGAGAATGAAAAAGGTACAGCACGAGTACATGCAACATACCAGTTTACAGGTGATTGTCCTGGGTTTTATCTCTCTGATGATTTACAGTTAATGAAACAAGAGCTAAAAGATTATTCTAAAATAATTTATGATTATAACATGTCATCAAGTAGAACAATGAGAGAAAATTTTGGCTCTGTAAGTTTTGGTTAGGCCTTGGCAACTTTCATCAGATCTCTCATATGAATTTCCATTCCAAATCTGGCTTCATTCTTTTTCATATATCTATAAATTGATAATACTTCTGCAATTTGTTTTATCAAACTAAATTTATTTTTCATCTTGTTTCTAACAAAGTTGAATACTTTACCATAAATTTTGAAATGTTCTAAAACCTCTTTTTCATATGCGTTATTGTCTCCTAAATTCTTTACAAAAATATCCACGCATTCCATACTTGGAATGATTCCTTCTCCTAACAGTGGATATACAGTTCCAATTGATTCTCCAACCCCAACCACCTTTCCTTTGAAAAATGGTTTACACATATTGGGAGTTGCCAATCTGATTGGTCTTCCAACTGTTTTTATTATTGTGCCGCCATATTTTTCTAAGAATTCATCTGTAGCTTTTACATGGTTTTTCTTGTAATCACCTGCACCAATATGTGCAAACTTTCCTCCTAGTGGAAAATACCAAAAGTAACCAGTCATTTTAACAAAAGGTTTCACTAAAAAATCATCATATGGGACCTTGTCTTTGTATTCTACCTTATACTCATAAGTTGGTAAAAAGAAATCTTCTTCTAATTTTGGAAGATATACTCTGTGAAATCCAGTACAATCAACTATCAAATCAAATTCTTTTTCTAACTCTTCTAGTTTAGGTGCTGTTCCATAGTTTATCTTGCATCCTTTTACAAAATCTCTAATTAATTGTATTTTGTCATATGTGCACAATCCGTGTAATTTGATATCGAATTTTTCATTATTGTTCATCTCAATATGCATATTTTTTCCATCATGAATTACATAATTATTAAAATCAACTCCTGATTTTTTGCACAACTCTATCATTTTTGATTTGGTAGTTCCCCATGCACAAATAGAATCATGTTTATCTTCTGGCATTCGCTCAAATCCTACCACATCGTGGGAATCCTTTAGTCTGGATATTAAATAACTCCCAGCTACTCCAATTCCACAAACTGCAATCTTCATTTAGTTTGAGTCGCATCTGACCTAATAAATACACTATCTGCAATTTTGGTCATCGTTAATTTGTTTTTCAATTATTATCATAATATCAAAAAAAGTGTCAATTAAATATTAAAATCACTAGTTTGAAAATGTTAATTTGTCATTTATGCACCTTGAATAATTATTCCCTAGTCCATTTTTTTTAATAAGTTAAATTTGGTATCTGTGAAAAAAAATCATGGATACATTTGAGGCTATCAACAGCAGACGTTCAATCAAAAATTTTGATAAAACTCACAAAATGACCAAAAATGAAATCACGAAACTATTGGAATTTGCAATTCTTTCTCCAACATCTTATAACATTCAAAATTGGAGATTTGTTATAGTTACAGAACAAGATCTCAAAGATAAATTGTCTGAACTATCTAATGGTCAGAAACAAGTTTCTGAATCTTCTTTGGTGATTATATTGTGTGCTGATTTAAAATCTTGGAATAAAAATCCTGAAAGATATTGGATAAACATTCCTGCAGAATCACAAAAAGCACTAATTGATTCTATGAGAAATTCCTATGATGGAAAATCAGAACTACAAAGAGATGAGGCTATGAGGTCTTGTGGTATGGCAGCTCAGACAATAATGTTGGCAGCAAAGTCAATGGGTTATGATACATGTCCTATGAAAGGATTTGATTATGATAATGTAGGTAAATTAATTCATTTACCTGATGATCATGTGATTTCAATGATGGTAGTAGTTGGAAAGGCAATAAAACCTGCTTCTTCTAGAGGTGGACAATTACAATTATCTAAAATTATGTTTGAAAACCGTTTCTAATGTTTACTCTTATTTTGGATCCATACACATGTGTAATAATATTAAATTAAGAACCCTTTATTATTGATCAAAATTTAGAAAATCTATGAGTTCCCAAGAGGCAATCAAAAAACTTGAAACCTCCAATCAAGGTCTAAAAGTTATTTTGGAACATCTTAACGAACAACTTACTGATATGCGACTTGATCCACGACTAGAAGGTTTGATGGATGATTTAGAAAATTTGTTTTACGCATATCTTAAAACATGGATAAAAAGTAATTCCGAAGTTATTGATATCTTAAAAAAAGATATAACATAAATAATTTTTAAAAAATTATTCAATTAGTATTGCTGGTTTGAATGGTCTTGCATGTCTTGCTTTTTCTTTTGGATCATAGATATCTGAATCTAATTCAGAAAATACTTGTATTTCCACCCTAAATTCCTTCTTTCCAATTTCTGCTAATTCATTTACAAGAAAACTTTTTTCATCAAAATTCTTTGATTCTAATTTTGTTCTTCTAATTTCTGTTGGTTCTGATAGTATATCTTTAATTGTTTTTTGTACAAAGTCTGGATTTTTCTTGATATCTTGCGTATCTGGACTTGAAATGAGTTCTTTCATAATGATCCCCATGTTTGTCTGACCTGCCATTATTTTTTCCAAAATCGAATGATATACTTTGAACTTGAATGAATCAGCAGTGTATATGGTGATTTTTTGTGGAGTTATTTTTGTAACTTTAAGAATTTTTGCAATATCGTCAATTGTAGATTTCAAGTATTCTTCTGAGTGAATGGCAGTTGCATCTACATTGCTTTGAGAAAATTCTGGCCATCTTGACTTTGACACCATTCCTGAATGACCCAATTTTTCCCACATTTCTTCAGCAATATGTGGTGCAAATGGAGAAAGCATTGTGATTCGAGTTGAATTAATTTCATGTAAAATTCCTGAAATATTGTTTCTATTTTTTGCATTTGCTCGTTTCATATACCAACTCAAATCAGATTCAAATGCAAATAAAATATCATGCAATGCTTCCCGTAATCTCATTTTTTCTATACTTGTAGTAACTTCAGACACCATGTTCTGAGTTTTAGATAAAATCCATCTGTCTTCTGCCTCCAGCGTATATATTTTCTCAGATTTGAGCACAGAACACTCGTTGTACAATGTTTCTAGCTTATTTTGAATTCCTGAAACTGATTCCATGTTAAAATCAGCGTCTTGGAGTAATTCTGCAGAGATTATTATTGCCAGTCTGATAGGATCTGCACCATAATCCTGGATTGCTTTTCGCAATGGTATGATGTTTCCCATACTTTTTGACATTTTAGAGCCATTCATCAAGACAGAACCATTAACTACAATTTCTTTGGGCCAATTGCTTTCAGGAAATATTGCAACATGATTCAAAACAAAAAATGTCAAGTGATTTGGAACCAAATCACGTCCAGAGTGTCTTGAATCTACTGGATAAAAATACTGGAACTCTTTTTTGATTTCGTTAATTATATTTTCTGACATTCCAGTAATTGCAGAAACCTTATTTGCATCACCTGTATCCAAGAAAATATAATCAAAGAATTCTTTGGATAATTTTTCTGCCTTTAGTGTTAGTGTTCCATTGTTTACAAATTTTGAAATTATATAGTATGCCATGTAAATTACAGAATCTGAAAGACTCTCTACGATCCAGTCCTTATCCCATGGTAGTTTTGTTCCAAGTCCATGTTGTCTTGCACATGCTCTTTCTCGTAGCCATCCAATGACATAGTTAAACTCTGATCTAATCTCTTGCGGTAAGATGTTCATTTCATCAAAGCATTTGGTAGCTAATTCTTTCCAATCTTTATCTCCATAATTTAGGAACCATTGATTATTGAGAACTTTGACAACACATTCTGCTCCACATCTGCATCTTACTGGGGTGTTTGTTAGTTCTAGTAAGATATCTGCATGTTTGTTTTCAATTAACCATTCTTTGATGGTATCTTTTGCATATGCTACTTTGATTCCAGCAAATTTTTCTGTGTTTTGTTTTAGCTTTCCACCATAGAATTCCTTTCCATATACTTCCTTTGTTGCCTCTTCTAATTTCGGATCATTTTGATCTTTTACTCCAAATCTCTCAACTGCCTCTTTGGCTGGATTCTCACCATAACCATCAGTCTGAATAATAGATATGGGCATGATTTTGTTTACTAGTGAGGCCAATTTAGGCTCGATTTTTGCTTTTTTGAGGTCCTCTAATGCCTGATAATCAAATGGAGCATGTGCTGGAACTGACATGACCACTCCAGTCCCCGTTCCACTCTCAACAAAACTTGCAGGAAGCATCATAATTGATTCATTTCTGTGTGGAACTGTTACTGATTTTCCAATTAATTCTGAACCCTTTATCTCACCATCATATGTTATTTTTTTATCCAAAAATTCTAACTTGTATGCACACTCTGCACTTACAATCCATTTTTCATCATCAACTGTAATTTTTTTGTAAATGATTTCTGGATTGACCCAAAGATTCACAACCCCAAAAATTGTTTCAGGCCGTAGTGTTGCAGTTGGGATGATATGATCTTCATATTTGAATTTAATCAAAATATATTCAGTAAAGTCCGGCTCTACATCACCCAGTGTGTCATGTTGTGATACTGGATTTTGATCCTTTGGACACCAACCAACTGGATGTGAACCCTGAATGATTAGATTCTTTTCTCTTAATATGTTGATTTGCCATTCGATAAATTTACTATATACTGGATCAATTGTTGTAAATTCTCTTCTCCAGTCAATGGAGTAACCCATTTCAATCATTCCTGTCTTGATTTCTTTATGAAAATATTCGGCAATTTTTATTGGTTCGACAAATGTTTTAATTGATTCCTCTGGAACTCCATAAAGATTTTTTAAATTTTCAATTATTTCTTTGTCTTTTGCCTCTACTCTTTTTGCCATTCCAAGAATTGGAGTTCCTGTATAATGAAACGCCATTGGAAACAATACATTGAATCCTTTCATTCGATAAAATCTTGCATGAACATCAGCTAATGTGTATGTTCTACCGTGTCCTATGTGTTGAGGTGAATTTGGATATGGATATGCAACTGTGATGAATTTTTTTTCTTTGGTATTTGGATCTGTTTCAAAGTCTTTGATGTCATTCCATCTTTTTCTCCACTTTGATTCAATTTCATTCCATTTTATTTCCATAATATTCTCATCCTAAAATCATTGATTTTGCTTGGGCTATTGCCTCATCTATTTTAGATGTGTCTTTTCCTCCACCCTGGGCAAATTTTGCGTTTCCACCTCCTGCTCCACCTAGGATTTCAGCCACCGATTTAGCAATATTTCCAGCATTTTTGCTCTTTGATGCCTCATCACCAGAGTACGCTATTATTCGAATAGTTGGACCTGACTCAAAAATCCCAACATAAACTGAATTTGGATTCTCTTTAACTAGCTTTTTGCCAAAATTCATGTGAAAGAATTCGTCATATTGTTTTGAATTTGTAAAACATGATTTTATTGAATTTACACTAATCTCAATCTCATCAATTACTCTAGTACTTGAAAGTGTTGCAATTTGCTCTAGCAATGCTGGGATCTTTTCTTTTGCTTTTTGTCTTTCTTCTTCTCTTTGTTTGTCTTTGAATTCTCTCTGTGTTGATTCTTCTGCTTTCTTTAATTGCTCAATTTCTTGTTGTTTTACATATTCTCGTGCAGTTGGTCCTGAAACAAACTCTAGTCTTACTACTCCATCTTGAATTCTCTTTGTTTTGGTAATTTTGATTAATTCTATATCTTTAGTTTTTTTGACATGAGTTCCACCACATGCTTCAACATCAAAGTCTTCAATTGATACAATTCTAACTGATTTGACCGGAACTACACCCCCCTGATAAATTTTAAATCCGTATTTTTGCTCTGCAGTTCCTCTGTCATAGTTTTCAATAGTTACTGTCATGTCTTTTACAACAATATTGTTTGCAGCATTTTCAATGTCCTGCACTTGTTGATCTGTTAATGATGAATGATGTGTGATGTCTAATCTTGCATGATCTGCTTCTTTGAATGCAGAGTGCTGCCATATCCATGAACCTAATACTCCTCTTGCTGATGAATTTAGAATGTGTGTACTTGTGTGGTTTTTTGTTATGTTTGCTCTACGTGTTACATCAACTTTACATGGTACTATACTTCCTTCTTTTGGAGTTTGGCCTTCTATCTCATGAATAATTATTCCCCCGTGTTTATTGACATCAACTACTTTGGCTCCTGCAATGGTTCCATGATCGGGCTCTTGTCCTCCACCTCTTGCATAAAATGAAGTCTTATCAAGTACTACTGATTTATCAAAAACTTTGATAACTTTGGCATCAAATTCCATGGGATCATCTTTGTAAAACAACATTTCAGTTTCTGGAATATTTTCAAGTGGAAGTTGCTCCACATCTTTTTTCTTGTCTGATTGGTGCAAATCTGATAATTTTACATAAAATGATGAGGGAATTTCAGAGATTACTTCAATTTCTTTGAGATACTCTGGCGTAATTCCATCTGATTCGTATAGTGTGATTAATTCATCAACAGTTAGTGCTCTACCTTTTTCTTTTAGACGTACTGCCATTTTACCCATTCTTATTTTTGATTCAACATATCTTTCAGATTCTAATTTTAGAATAGTTTTGACGTCTTGTCTTTTGGCATCAAGCTCAGGATAGGTATCTTTTAGATAATCAATATGCATATCCACTAGTTCATCAATGTCTAGCTTAAGATTCATTCTATCCATCGTTCCATTAATTCTTCTCAACATCATTCTTAGATTGTATCCTCCACCAACATTACTTGGCAATGCCCCATCTGTAATTGCAAAGATCAATGTACGAATATGATCTGCAATCAAATACATTCCTTCAAGCGGTGTGATTATTCTATTGATCTGATCTTGTGTTAATCCTACAGAGTTCACTGCATGTCTTCTTACATCTATTAAATCCTCATGAATCTCCAGATTTTTTGCAATTGCTGTAAAATACTTTCTAAGCATTTCAGAGTCTGAATCAATTCCTATTTTTTCAAACAAGTGATTTGTGATTGGACCAAAACAGCAATCATATGCAGTTGGAGTTCCCATTGTAATCCATGCAAATCTTTCTAGTCCTGCACCCATATCGATAATTTTTTGATCAAGTGTTGTGTGTTTTCCCAATTCTCCTTGAAATTCAGTAAACACGGCATTACCAAGTTCTAATCCTCTAACAAAATATTCTAATGATGAACCAAATGAGCCTCCGCCAGCCCAAACATCTTCTACAAATACAACTTCTTCTTTTTTTATTCCAAATTGATTCGTTAGTAATCTAAAGTCCAAATCTATACATTCATCTTTCCAATATCCTTGAGAATTTGGAATACTGTGTTGCCCAATCATACAAAAACTAGAAAAATGCCTTCCAGTTACTCCGACATTCTCTAAATCCTTGAATCTTAAACAAGTTTGCGGAACAACTAATGGATTTGCCGGAAACTCAAAGACAACTTTTGAACCCATTATTCTTTGAAAATCCACAATTGATGCAATTGTAAAGTAAAGATCATCTCTCCATCTGCACACGACTGGGTATCTTGAAACTGACGTGTGACCATTTTTTACAAAAAATGATTCTACTTCTTTCCAAGATTGTGTATAATCAAATCTCTTTGTAGTTGGAGGATCTCCAATGAACGAATATGTGTCATCTGCATCATCTGGACATAACTCTCTCCCAGAATCCAAAGTCCAGAAAAATCTTTTGCATTTCAAACATGATTTTCTGACAAATCCTTGCTCTTCGAATAATTTAACTTTGTAGTATCTGTCTGGGTCAGATGAAAATTCCTTTAGAATTTCTTTTTTATCCAACGAAGAGCATCTATTAGTCCGATATTAAGAATTGTCGATTAATAATACATTAAATACACTACATAATGCATTCTAATCATGTTTGAAAGAAAACCTGCATTAAGGGAAGGAGTTCATGTTTTCTCTACTAAAAAAAATGGAGAGTTTTATGATTTCATCTTTGGTGTGGTAACTGGTGTTGATGGAAGAAAAGTTGGCATTAACGGTGTAATTGTTAACCCAGTTGGTCTCAAAAACAAAATTTCTCAAGGTAAAACAGGTATCAGATCTAATGAAATTCTTGAACATCCTACACCTGATAATGTTGTATTAGCTCTAGTTTACAGAGTTGAACATGAAAATTATGCTGAAGTAATAGATTTGGATAAGGACAAGTGTGATTTAATTCCTCCAAAAGTTTATGCAATGTTGGATGGTTGGATTCGTGAATCTCTTCCAGAATTAATTAACAATGTATTATCATTACCACCAAATTCTGAAAGAGATGATGCAAAACGTGTTTTAAAACATCGAATGGATACATTGGTGGACCCACATCTAAAAAGAACACTTTACTCTGTTTGTAGAAGTCTGAAAATCCTAAACTAGAATTTCTGTTTTTGTAGGCGTAATTTCTCCATAGTTTTATATTATGCCCTAAGAAAATCTCGATACAATGGAATATGTTTATGCTGCTTTACTTCTTCACAAGCTACAAAAAGAAGTTAATGAAGCCAACATCAGCTCAGTTGTTAAAGCATCTGGCGTTGCAGTGAATGATGCTCAAGTAAAAGCACTAGTTGCAGCTTTAGCTGATGTTAACATCGAAGAAGCAATTAAAGCCGTACCTGTAGCAGTAGCAGCAGCCGCTCCGGCAGCCGCAGCAGGTGAAGCAAAGAAAGAAGCACCAGTTGATACAAGTAAAAGTGAAGAAGCCGCAATGGAAGGTTTGTCTTCTCTATTTGGATAAACAACTTTTTTCAATTTAATTTTGATTTTTATTTATATCAATGTTAATTAACAATTATTCATTTTTTATTTTAATTGGTTGATTTTTCAATTCCTGGTCAAGTTTTTATTTACATTCTAGATTTGTTTGGTACCATGGCTTTTGCAGTAACTGGTGCGTTTAAGGCAATTGAGCATAAAACTGACATTGTTGGAATTTTACTCTTGGCAACAATTACTGGAGTTGCGGGTGGTGTAATTAGAGATGTTGTAATGGGTCAATTTCCAAACTCTCTTTCTGATCCTGCATATGTGATAATTACAGTGCTTTCTGGACTCTCAATTTTTTTCTTGTATTCACACCTCAAGAAACATTGGAATTTATTTTTGAAATTTGATGCCATTGGATTAGGAGTTTTTACAATAATTGGCGCTACATTTGCTTATAATTTAGTTGGATTGAATTTTCTAGCAATAATGTTGGGAGGAATGCTTACTGCAGTAGGTGGTGGAATTCTTCGAGATGTTTTTGTTGCTCAAGTTCCAATAGTTTTTGTCAAGGAATTTTATATTTCTGCAAGTTTTATTGGAATTATTGTGTTTTACTTGACATTATATCTTGGAGGGGAGCTATACTCTGCAACAATTTTAGGAATAACACTAACTACAACATTAAGATTAATTGCAATGAAATTCAATTGGAATCTTCCCAAAGCTAAAGGAAGTTTGGACTAAGACGCAGCGTAATCTTTTGCTTTAGTTGAAAGAGCTTTGGCTTGACCATGAGCTTTTTGTAATATCTGTTCCTTAGTTTCATCTGTCATAAATCCTGATTCTACAGATACTGAACGTGCAGATTGAGCTGCTTTACTAAGGATTTGGTTAATGTTCTCTGGAGTAACATATGCTACTTCAATAGATAATGAAATTGCTTCTTGGTGAAATTGAGTGAATGCATTTCTTACTTTTGCAACATCTACAATCAACTCTTCTGCTGCATACTTTAAGCCCTCTTCCAATGCAGTATAGAGTGAAATCCCTGCCTCTACTGGTTTGATATCTAACTTACCAAGAAGTGCTGCTAATTTTTCATTAATTGCTTCTCCTTTCTTTACTGGAGTAGTATCTTTTTGAATCCAAATTGTACCTTGATCAATCTTTGTTGGGATTCCTGCCTCTTTGAATTCTGTAAGCATTGGTCCTGGTGCAATTCCTGTGTTTTTTGCTGGTACTACAATATCCACACTTGCAATATCTCCACCTCTTGCTGCCATCATAATTTTGTTTTTTGCCAATAACACATTTAGCTTAAATGGTGACATGTTGGTAAATATGAAAAGACATTGACCTGTAAGTTCTTCTGAAATTCCTTTAATTCCTGGAATGTTTAATTTTTCTAATGCTTTTTGTGCAATTCTATCTTTTACACATACAAATTCAACTTCCCCTTTGAGTGCTTTTCGTAATGGAAGAATTTGTGATGCTCTAACTTTGTTTATTTTAACAAGAGCTATTACTTTGTATTTCTTTGGAATTTCTAGTAACTGTTGATACATCTGAGTTTTTCTTTTAGGATATATCGTTCTATTTTCATGCATGTTTCTTCTTGACCTCTTCGATTTGTTTAATTGGTTTACCCATTGTGGTTTTTATGATTATTCTTTTGAGATTCTTTTCCCCATTTGGCAATTTTTTTTCAACTGCGCTTAATACTGCATATGCGTTAATTGACAAATCTGTATTTTCCATTGACTCATCTCCTATTTTGCATGACATGGCTAATGATGCTCTTGATCTAACTTTGATTGATGATCTAAATCTTTGTAAAAATGATTCAATTGAAGCATTAAATGGAACTGGGGTTGGCATTTTTCCTCTTGGACCTAAAAGCTGTCCTAACACTTTACCTACTGCTGGCATGATTTGAGTATCTGCTAAAAAGAAATCATATTTGTTAATGAATTTTCTAGATGCTCTTTTGTTAGCTGCAAATCTATCTAATTCCTCTGACCCTAGAACTGCATCTGCCTTGGCTTCCTTTGCTTTTTGACCCATATCTCCAGTAGCCATAATGCATACTGTGGCAGGCGAACTGGTTTTCGGAAGTTGGACTATTTCATTAAGTGCAAAACCTTTTTTCACATCAATATCTTTGAAAACAATTATCATTTCTACTGATTGTTTGAATTTCCTTTGTTTACTTCCTGCCTTGGCTTCCTTAATCATTTCTGCCAGCTTAGCCTCTGTAATCATTATGAAGATTTTCGAGAAAGCCTACTTAAAATCGTTTAGAGGCTACAAATTATGATTTTTATATTATTTTAAAAATTTACACTTTTTTAAGGAAATGTTTGTAATTTCAAAGTAAAATTCTACTATAACTTACATTTATTAAATCACCAAGTCAATTTTTGAGAGCAATGCAGAAATTTGATGAACTTGATATGAAATTGCTTTTTGAACTAACTAAAGATGGCTCTATCTCTGTACCTGCACTGTCAAAAAAACTTGGGATTAACGCATCTGTTCTTTATAGCAGGATAAAACGATTAATGAAAAAAAAATTAATCAAAAAATTTACCGTAGTGATAGATGACTCTCTTTTGGGAATAGGTGTTAAGGCATCTGTTGGAATTAACAGAGATCCAAAACTTAAAGATAATATTCATAAAAAGATGATGGAAACTCCTGAAGTTATATCTATTTCTGAAGTGACAGGTAGGTTTGATATTATTGTCAAAGTCCATGCGAAAAATTTAGAGGCACTACATTCCATAGTTATAGAGAAAATAGGGAAAATTGATGGTATTATAAACACTGAAACTTTTGTCGAGTTACAAAAAACCGATAAAGATCCAGTTTATTCTATCTTGTAATTTATTTTAGTTTTGTATCCCATTTGCCTTCATTGATTTCGGCAGTGATTTCTTTTGGTGTTTTTCCTTCAACCTTGATTCCAAGTGATAAACATGTTCCAATTACTGTTTTTACAACGGATTTTAATGAAGATGCGTAAGATTTTTCTAATTTCGTATTTGCAACTTTGATAACAGAATCTATGGTTATATCTCCAACCCATGCTGTTCCTGGAGTTCCTGTTCCTTTTTGAACTCCTGCTTCTTTTAGCAATAGTGCTGCTGCCGATGGAATTCCGATCTCTATTTCCCATTTTTTTGTATCAGGATAAACAGAAACTGTTACTGGAACTTTCATTCCTTCAAAGTCTTTTGTCTTTTCATTAATGGCCTTGATTATCTCCATAATGTTTACACCCAATGGACCTAATGCTGGACCCAACGGTGGACCTGCTGAAGCAGCTCCTCCGGTTACAAGTGATGATACTTTTTGTGGTTCTACCATATTTATCAGCTTAATATGAAAAATTTAATCCTTCCTAAGACTCACTCGAGAGTTTTAGATAGTTGGCGTCGACAGTTACTGGTAATTGATAAGATGCATCTAATAAAACGACAGTTGCTTCTTCTTTGTCTACATCTATTCTGGTGATTGTTGCTTTCATTCCTTTGAATGGACCACCTGTGATCTCAACTATGTTATCTACTGCTAATTGTGAAACTGTGGATTTCTTTATCAAATATCCTTCAATGTCTTTAAATTCTAATTCTCCTCTGAGTTGACCGCGAATATGTCTGACTCCTTCTACTGCCATGTATGCATCACTTGGATTTATTGCCTCAATTACAACATAGCCTTTTAGATTATCTACTAGTAATACTGACTGAATATTGATTTTATTGGCATTTGCCTTTGCTTCTAATAGTCTCATGACTATCTTCTCTTGACCTCCTGTGGTTCTTATTGCAAAAAGATGTGATTTAATTTCTTCAGACAATTTTATCTACCAAACGTAAGTACAGAAAAGACAAACTGAATTGTAAATCCAATAGCACCAACTCCTGCAATTCCTATTAATACCAATCTAAGATGCTGTTGATACTCGTCACGATCTGGCTTTTTAGCCATTTTCATAGTGTTAACCATATTCTTCAAAGTCTGCTTAGGGTTCATTGCTGGAAATTAATAAGGTGTCCTTATATCTCTTATCTCATGGAACTACTTGTAGCATACCGCGATGACCCTGCGGGATACAACATGGCAAAATTTCTTTCTCAAGAAATGACACAAGATGGTGAGATTTATCGAGGCAAATACTATGACTTGCTAATAATCCAAACCCCTGCAATCTCCGCTGATTGGTTAGAAGAAAAATATAGTTATGATGGATTTATTTTTCTCTCAAAACATGCTGCCGAGTCTGGCGTTTTAGCTCTTACTTGTCATAGCACTGGTAATTTTTCAGAAGCCAAATTTGGAGGAAATGACCGACAAATAGCAATTCCTCATCCGTATATTCAAAAAGAATATCTTCAAACGCTATGGAAAAATAAATCCCAGTTTTCAGATTTTCAAATTACACTCGAAGCTACACATCATGGACCTACCGCATTGACTAAACCTGCCATCTTTATTGAAATTGGCACAACAGAAAAACAATGGACTGATGTTTCTTTGTGTAACTCTGTTGCTGTTTTAGTACATGATGTAATGACTAAAAACATAATACCCTCTCCTATGGCGATTTGTTTTGGAGGTACACATTATCCTGAAAAATTTACCAATGAATTACTGAAAGGAACATTTGCACTTGGAACGGTTGTACCAAAACATGCCCTTGATAATATTGATAAAAATTTATTTTTGCATATTTTGGAGCAAAATAAAATGGCCAAAACTGCTCTTTTGGATTGGGGGGGATTGGGTTCAAACAAACAAAAGTTAATTGATTTTTTAAATAACACCGATCTTGAGGTGATCAAACTTTGAATTTAGATAAAAAAATTTATAAAAAATTGCTTGAAGTACCTAAAGGAAAAATAACTACATATGGTGAATTGGCAAAAGCTGTTGGTTTGAAAAATGGACAAAGAGCAGTTGGTAAAATTATGAACAAGAATCCTTATCCTGTAATAATTCCATGTCACCGAGTTGTAAAATCTGATGGTAAAATTGGTGGATATGCATATGGTGAAGAGATTAAATCTGATATGTTGACTAGGGAAGGAATTATAATCAAGAATGGTAAAATTTTGGATTTAGAAAATAAGATTTATAGATTCTAGCTCTTTCTCTTGGAAATAATTTCTTCCATTAATGTCCTTAGGTGAGCTTTATTCCTTACAGTGTTTCCACCTACTTTTTTGTAAAGTATCCAAAATTCTGGATTTGTCAAGTCTTTTCTATCTTTAGCGATTTTTAATAATCTTCTTAATGCACGAACTTTGGCAACGTAAACCTCTTTCTTTCCAACTCTCGCACCTTTTGTGCCTTGTTTTGACCCCTGAGTTGTTCCTCTTTTATTCCTTTGAGCTTTTTTAGTATGTGCCCTTCCTTTTGAAGTTCCAACAATTGATTTTATTTTAATTTTTTTTGCTGTAATTAAACTACGAATATTTTCTCTGGTAATTGCATCAGCTACATCATCTAAATGATCTGTATCAAATTTTACTCTATGAATTCCAACACCGGTAACTCGTGCTACCAGTCTTTTTTTAGCTTTAAGATTTACTACCACTTGCACTCACTCTCGCATTAAAAACTTTGAATTTATTTTCCATTGCTTTTACAATGATCTCTTTTCTTTTTCTAGTACCAACACCATGTCCAAATCGTACTCCATCTGTTTTTGGGTTTAGTTTTTCCAAGTCACTTAATGTATGAACTAGATTATCTGTATATCCTGAAGGGTGTAATCCTTTCGCCTCTTTTGGTCCACCGTATCCTACTTTGACAAGTCCGGGACGACCTCTACTTTTTTGTTTTCTTTGATGATGATCAATTCCTTTTGGTTTTCTCCAATTTGTTTCTAGTCTAACATAACGCCAGCTTTCTGGTCTGATAAAATCCGGATTATGTTCTTTGACTTCTTGTCTTTTAGCTAGCTTCTCTTTATTGATCGGCATCAGTTTGACTCTTGAAATTTTAAATAAATACGTTCCTAGATGGAAAAAATTGTTTGATAGGAAAGAGATAATAAGGAAAATTAAGGCGGATCGAATCATCTCATGATTAAGCCTGGGATTATTATGATGATTGTTGATGGAGATTACTATGATTGAAGTAATTGGTCCTGTTAAAACTGACAAATTTTTATCTCAAATACAATATTTTGGATTAAGCCCATCAAAAATACATCGTAATTTGAGCGTGGATGACCTAGTCCAAACTGCAGTTGCTCGAAATGAAGGTGTGATAAATTCCACCGGGTCTCTTTCTGTAAATACTGGAAAATATACTGGAAGATCTCCTGATGACAGATTCATTGTGTATGATGATAAAACCCGCAACACAATTGATTGGGGAAAAATTAATCATCAATTCCAAAGTGACAAATTTGAAAAAATTCTTGAAAAAATGAAACATTTTGTAGATGGAAAAGATCTTTTTGTATTTGATGGATTTGTAGGTGCAGACAAAGAAAATCAATTATCTATTAGAGTAATTAATGATCATGCTTGGCAAAATCTTTTTGCAAGACAACTGTTCATAAGGCCATCAAAAGAAGAATTGGAGAATCACGAACCTGAGTTCACTGTAATGTGTATTAATGATTTTGAAGCAATACCTAAAGTTGATGGTACCACCTCAAATGTTTTCATATTGATTGATTTGACTAGAAAAATTGTTTTGATTGGAGGAACTCAATATGCAGGTGAGATGAAAAAATCTATGTTTGGAGTAATGAATTTTCTTTTACCTGATCGTGGTGTATTTGCAATGCATTGCTCTGCAAATATTGGAAAAAATGGTGATACTGCTTTATTTTTTGGATTATCTGGTACTGGAAAAACAACCCTTTCAGCTGATCCTAATAGAAGATTAATTGGTGATGATGAGCATGGTTGGTCTGATAATTCAATATTTAATTTTGAAGGAGGATGTTATGCAAAATGTATTAATCTTAGCCAAGATGCAGAGCCTGAAATTTGGAATGCAATAAAACCTGGGGCTGTATTAGAAAATGTTGTACTTCATGACAATATTCCTGATTATGACGATAACAGTTTAACTGAAAATACTCGTGTTGCATATCCTCTGGATTACATTCCAGGTGCAGTAATTCCTAGTGTGGGCGGTCATCCAAAAGTAATTGTATTTCTAACTGCAGATGCATTAGGTGTTTTGCCTCCTATATCTAGACTGACAAAAGAGGGTGCAATGTATCATTTCATGTCTGGTTACACTAGTAAATTAGCTGGAACTGAACGAGGAATTAAAGAACCAAAATCTGTATTTTCTGAATGTTTTGGAGCACCATTTATGCCTAGACCTGCATCTGTATATGCAAAGATACTTGGAGAAAAAATCAACAAGCACAATGCAGTTGTTTATCTTGTTAATACCGGATGGTCTGGTGGACCCTATGGCATTGGTACGAGAATCAAGATAAAGTACAGTCGAGCAATGGTAACTGCTGCTCTTACTGGAGCGCTTGATATTGTAAAGTATCGCCATGATGATTTATTCAATCTGGATATACCAATTGATGTTCCGGGGATTCCATCTGAAATACTCGATCCAAAAAATACTTGGTCTGATAAAGATTCATACGAACTCTCTGCAAAAAAATTAGCTCAAATGTTTGTTGAGAATTTTAAGAAATTTCAAAACGTTGCATCTGAAATAATAGATGCGGGCCCTAAACTCCATTCGTAGCTGTTTTTCTTATTCCTATTACTCCAACAATTCCTATGATTATGATAATTCCTAAAACTATTGCTATTTGTTTTTCTGGAATGTTTAATAATTCAAATTCACTCTGAATATTATCATTTATTGAATTTACCTCAATAGTGTTGTATGCATCAAAAGTTTTTCCATTCACTTTAATTTTTGCATAGATCCAATACTCTGAATTTTCATTTACTTTTATTGATGCATTTTTTTCTGGAGTTGCTGTAACTGTTTCTGTTTTTCCATCTTTACTATTTATTACTGAAATTTTTGCAAAGCTCCATTGTTCTGGATGATGAATTGTAAAGTTGAGTTTCCCCTCTTTTTGATTTACAGAAATTGAACCTTCAGTATAATGTATTAAAAAAGGAATTGTATATTTTACCTCATTATGATTTATGATTATTCTTCCTTCATACTCTCCATAATTTTGTCCAAGAATTTTTATTTTGATTACTAAGTTATTTCCTTCTAAAACATGTGTAAATTGTATAAATTCTGGCCCTTCAAATCTTACTTCTAAATTTTCTAATGTTCCTTCTAAAAGTTTTAATTCTAATTGTTTTTGAGTAGTTGGATTATCTGAAGATAGATTGATCACAAAGTTTGGTGGTGTGATGATTAATTTTGCTTGAAATGCCTTTGCAATATTTAGCCTACCTGAACCTGAATCACTTAATGAAAATTTTTGACCATAGGCATCAGAAATAGGCGCGGATGTAGTCATTAATAGTGATTTTATTTCATGATGATGCATGTTTGGATATTTTTCAAGTAATAATGCTACTGCTCCACTTACATGAGGTGCTGCAAAACTTGTACCGCTAGTGACGTTGTATCCTCCGTTGATTTGTGTCGTGTTGATGTATACACCTGGAGCTAGAATGTCTGGTTTTATGTAAAATGGTGAAACTGGTCCTCTTGAACTAAAATGTGCAACAAAATCTGGGTTATAAAAAAGATGTAATATTGCTTTATTTTTTTCTTCAAGTGATTCTTTGATTTCTAATCCATCTTTTCTATCGATTGACACTACTGGAATTTGTGGTTTATAGTCAGACTCAACAAATTCATGTGTTAATTCTCCTAGAAAAATTCCTGGTTCATTATTATAAACTATCAAAGCTTTTGCTCCTGCATTTACTGCATTTTTTTCCTTTGTAGAAAAATAAAGGAGTTCTCCTTTGATATCACTTCCTCTTTCTACAAGAAGAATTGAATCTGTTGCGTTAATATCTTTAAGATCTTTTTCTTTTCCATATCCTCCAAAGATTATTTTATCAATAATTGGTTCATTTAATTTAGAAGATCCTACCATGGGAATTATCGTATATGGCTTTTCATTAACTTCTAATGTTGCAACCAAACTTGATGTCAAATTATTATATGTTGCGCCAACTGTAACTGAACCATAATTTTTTCCTGGACTGCCGATTGTTTGAGGCATCGGACCATCATTACCAGCTGCAGTTACAACAAAGATATTTTTTGCAAATGCTCTATTTACTGCATGTTCAATACTGGTATTTGTTTTGTTTACTCCTAGACTGATGTTGATTATATCTGCACCATCTTCAATTGCTTTGTCTATTGCTTTTATGATTAAATCTGATGATACTGCTTCACCATTCTCTGAAACTTTATATGCTAAAATTTTTGCTTTTGGCGCTACCCCGATTAATTGTCCATCAGCAGCAATAACTCCTGCGACTTGTGTTCCATGTCCATTTGTGTCAAGTGGGGGTGTACCTTCTTGAATGAAATTGTATCCTCCAATCACCTTTCCATTTGGTCCCCATCCAAAAAGATCTGAATGATTAAAATCTACACCCGTATCGATTACTGCGATTTTGATCCCATTGCCATCAATTCCTTCGAGTCTTGGAATATCTGCTCCTACAAAGGGGACGCTTTTATCAAGATACGTGTGAAAAATATCTTCTGATTCAAAGGATTGTGAAATAATCAAAGATGTTGAAATAGTTACAATACATGCAAAAACTATCCCTAGTTTCATATTTTTATGATATTTTTAGCAAGTAAAAACCAACTGGCTAGTAAAGCAATAAATGGAATAAATGTTGAACCAACCACATGGGAAAATACACACTTCCGAAAATACCATATGCTTATGATGCATTAGAACCTCACATTGACGCAAGAACAATGGAGATTCATCATACAAAACATCACCAAACATACACAGACAAACTTAATGCAGCACTAGAAAATTGTCCAACAGAAATACAGAATAAAGATATTTTGGACATTTTGTCTAACCTTAATCAAGTACCAGAAGGACAAAGAGGTGCCATTAATTTCAATGGTGGTGGATATGATAATCATAATCTATTTTGGAACAACATGAAACCAAATGGGGGCGGAGAACCTGGAGGTTCGATTGCAGATGCAATCAATAATTCCTTTGGAAGCTTTTCTGACTTCAAGGAAAAATTCTCATCCACATCTGCAGTAATTCAAGGCAGTGGTTGGGGATGGTTGGTATACAATCCTTCCTCTGGAAAGGTTGAGTACAAGTCTATGCCAAACCAAACTAGTCCAAGAACTGAAGGATTAATACCTTTATTGGGTTGTGATATTTGGGAACATGCATACTATCTGAAATATCAAAACAGAAGACCTGATTATATCGCATCTTGGTGGAATGTAGTTAATTGGGATGAAGTAGAAAACAGATTCTCCAAAGCAAAATAAAATTCTATTTTTTATTTTTTTTATTAATCTATATTATTTTTTATTATAAAATTAATCTGATTTTTAATTAATTTGACAAATATTCAAAATCATAATGAATGTATTTTGAATACGTCGCTGTTTTTACTATGTTTTCTTGTTCTTATTCTATGAATGAATTTATAACCATCAAAAGATGGTTTGTTGTAAATGAGTGAAGAACAAGCCCAACAATTAATGCAACAGATGCAAATGCTTGAAACTTACTTTACTGATTTATCACAACGAGAGGGAACTCTTCTTAGTGTCCTAAGGGAAGCTATATCTGCAATAGAATCGATGAAATCACTTCATCAGAAAACAAATTCTGATACTTTGGTACCAATTGGGATGGGAACTTATGTACAGACAAAAATTTCATCTAATGACAAAATTGTTTTGAATATAGGTGCAGGAATTGCTGTGGAAAAAACATATGATTCTACTATAAATTATCTTGAGGCAAGAATTAAGGAAATTGAAGTTGCATTGCAAGATACTTCTGCTAAAAAACAAGAAGCAATAGCAAGATTGGAACAAGGTAAAGAACAAATGAATCAACTCATGCAAGAATCATCTCAAAATATTTCAGGATAAAATAATGTTTGATAAACTTCGTAATGCATTTTCAAATGCAGCGAAAAGTCTTGGTGAAAAAGAACTAAATGAAAAAGACATAGAAAAAATTCTTTTTGAGTTGGAGATCTCTCTTCTTGAATCTGATGTAGCTAGCGAAGTGATCGATTCCATAAAGTTTGACTTGAAAAATAATTTAATCGGTTCTAAAGTAGCTAAAAATGAAATTGAAAAATTTGTCAAGGATAGTTTAATTTCTAGTATTTCGTCATTGTTTGATGTTGCAGGTAAAGTCGATCTTTTTGAAAAAATTAATGAAAAAAAGAAAACAGGCCAACCTTTTCTTATACTCTTTGTAGGAATTAATGGGACTGGAAAAACTACTTCTCTTGCTAAAGTAGCTCATATGTTACAACAAGCAAAATACTCTGTAGTGGTAGCAGCGGCTGATACATTTAGAGCAGGAGCTATTGAACAATTACGTGAACATACAAATCGTTTGAATTTAAAATTGGTTGCTCAAAACTATAATTCTGATCCTGCTGCAGTAGCTAGAGATGCGGTTCTTTATGCGAAATCACATAAAATGGATTGTGTATTAATTGATACTGCAGGTCGAATGCAAACTAGTAAAAACTTAATGGAACAAATTGCTAAAATAACTAAAGTAGTAAATCCTGATTTCAAAATTTTTGTTGGTGATTCTTTAGCTGGAAATGACACTGTAAACCAAGCACGAGAATTTTTTGAATATGTGAAATTCGATGGTTCAATTCTAACAAAAAGTGATGCGGATGCACGTGGTGGAGCCGCATTATCTATTGTAAAAATCACATCCACACCTGTGCTTTATCTTGGTGTTGGGCAAGAATATCCAGATCTAAAACCTTTTGATAAAGAAATTTTTCTAGAAACTGTATTTGGTTCATTATCTGGAGTAAATATTAAAGAAATTTCTTCTAAACCCAATCCAACACCAGAAACCAATCCAACACCAGAAACCAATCCAACACCAGAAACCAATCCAACACCAGAAACCAATCCAACACCAGAAACCAATCCAACACCAGAACCTCAAGCTGATTCTTTTACCAGTGATCCTTTTGCAGGAATTACAGACACTGATATTTTCAATTATTCAGAATTATACAATATTCCTCCACCAGAAAATGACGATGAAGCAATTAAACTCGGCACAAAAATTCGTGATTGGATTGAACATGGACGACCAAAACCTGGAGAATTCAAGTTAAATAAAAAAACAAAACATGGTGAATTTGAAGAACATTTGTATAAAAAAGAAGAAATTAAGGATGAGAAACACAAACAAGATAAAGAAGAAGAAAAATCTAAAAAGAAACGAGGTGTATTTGGATTCTTTAAGAAATGAAACTCAAAACAAAAGATCTACTCACTCTAGCGGAATTAACCCCGAAAGAATTTATTCAATTAATTGATTATTCTATTATTCTAAAAAAAGAACTAAAAAATGGCAACAAACCTCTATTGAAAAACAAAACACTTACTATGATTTTTCAAAAACCATCTACTCGAACAAGAGTAAGCTTTGAAACTGGTATGTATCAACTAGGTGGACATGCAATAAACCTCTCATCACATGACATGCAACTATCACGAGGTGAATCCATAGAAGATACTGCAAAAACTTTATCGAGATACACTGATTGCATTATGGCAAGAGTTTATGATCATAGTCTATTAGAAAAATTATCAAAATCTTCTAGTATACCTGTTATTAATGGATTGTCTGACTTTTTTCATCCCTGTCAAATATTGGCAGATTTTATGACAATTAAAGAAAAAAAAGGAAAATTCAAGGGGTTAAAAATTGCTTGGATAGGTGACGGAAACAATGTGTGTAATTCAATGATTTACGGTTGTTCTTTATCTGATGTTAAATTATCTATTGCAACACCAAAAGGATTTGAACCTAATAACATAGTTGTTAAAGAATCTAAAAAATTTATTGATATTGATTTAACAACTGATCCTCTAAAGGCAATTAAAAATGCTGACGTCGTAGTGACTGATACATATACCTCAATTCATAATAACGATCCAAAACGAATCAAAAAATTCCTACCGAAATATCAGATCAACCAAACTTTAATGAGCAATGCAAAAACTGATGCAATCTTCATGCATTGTCTTCCAGCAAAAAGAGAAAATGAAGTTACGTCTTCTGTGATTGATGGTCCTCAATCTGTTGTTTGGGATGAAGCAGAAAATAGACTTCATACTCAAAAAGCTTTACTTGCTTCCATAATTCGCGCTTAACGTATATAAGAGCAGTTTCAAACTCGTGTTCTATAGATGGCCTATTCAAACATCCTGAGAAGACTAAGAGAGGAAAAGACCAATTATAAAAAACGTGGAACATTATTGATAGGTAAACGTGATTTTATTACAGTCAATATTACTAATGAAAATACTCAAGTACAAGTTTTAAAGCCTGGCATGACTGGCGATAAGGTCATTGCATCTGCCCATTCTAGTTATTTACTTAAAAAAGGTTGGAAAGGTTCGAGAAAAAGTATACCTGCAGCATATCTAACTGGATATCTTGCTGGAAAGAAAGCTATTGACAATGGTGCCAAAGATGCTGTTTTGTATACTGGCACTAGACGATATACACAACGAATGGCAGCTGCGCTAAAAGGTGTTGTTGATGCAGGTGTAAAAGTTCCAGCAGATTCAAAAACATTTCCACCGGATGATAGAATTAACGGAAATCATCTTACAGTAAAAAATGACACTTCAAAAATTAAATCTGTTATTGATAGTGAGGTCAAATAGAAATGAGCCAAACAACACAAAGTAAACCTGCTGGGCAAAGTAAACCTGCTGGTCAAGGTGGACCTGGAGGTAGAGGTGGACCTGGAGGTAGAGGTGGACCTGGAGGTCAAAAAACTTATGGTGGAGGTAAACCTGGTGGACAAGCTAGACGACCAAGAAGAGAACCTGAAGAAGAGGTTTGGATTCCAAAAACAATTTTAGGAAAAAAAGTAGCTTCTGGAGAAATTACTTCTATTGAAGAAATTATTCAAGATGGTTTAAGAATTCAAGAAGCTGGTATAATTAAAAAATTACTCCCTGATTTGAAAAGTGAAGTTATCGATGTTGGTATTATTCAAAAAATGACTTCTAATGGACAATCTACTAGATTCAAAGCAATTGTTGCAACCGGTAATGAAAATGGTTACTTGGGAGTAGGTCAAGGAAAATCTAAACAAATGCGAATAGCAATTGAAAAGGCAACAAATCAAGCTCTTCTTAATGTTAGTCCAATCAAACTAGGATGTGGTAGTTGGGAATGCAGATGTGACCAAAAACACTCTGTTCCATTTAAAATTAGAGGAAAAGGTGGAAGTGTTACAATTGAAATAATTCCAGCTCCTCGTGGATTGGGTTTGGTAGCTGGCGGTAAAATTAAACGATTATTACAACTAGCAGGTCTTAAAGATGCATGGACAACTGCAAAAGGCTCTACACCAACAATGAATTCTACTTCTAAAGCTATATTGGACTGTTTAAAACAGACATTTAGTCAGGGTTGATATAAAATGGCAAATGCATATCTCGTAGTTAGAATAAAAGGTCAAGCTGATTGTCCTTATTGGGCAACTACTACAATGACTTTGTTAAAATTAGATAAAAAATACCGTGCTACAATTTTACCTGCCAAAGATAATACATTGGGAATGTTAAACAAAGTAAAACACTATGTATCTTGGATTGAACTAGATGCTAGTTTAGCAAAAGAGCTAATTGATAAAAAAGCAAGAAAAGAAGGTTATCAAAAAATTACTGCTGCCGATCTTAAAGAACTTGGATTTGCTAGTACTGAAGCACTTGGTTCAGCATTAGCTGAAGGTAAAGCAACTCTTTCTAAACTAAAACCTCTAAAACCTTGGTTTGCTTTAGCTCCACCAAGACATGGATTCAAGCGAAGTACCAAAAAATTATATGGACAAAAAGGTATACTTGGACAAAATAAAGACCTTGGAACATTGGTAAGGAATATGATGTAACATGGCAACAAGATTAAGAAAAACAAGAAGACTAAGAGGTGGACGACATATGGGATGGGGACAAGTAGGTCAACATCGTGCAAGTGGTCACAAAGGTGGTCTTGGAATTGCTGGATTGCATAAATATCATTTTAGTACTTTGCTAAAAGAAAACCCAGATCATTTTGGACATGATTCTACTCATCCACCTCACCCAATTATCACAAGAAAATGGGCTAGTGTCCGTGATCTCGATGATCTATTCTCAAAATTTGGTAAAGAAGAAGGAGGAAAAAAAATCATAGACCTCATCACTGCCGGATATGATAAACTCCTAGGTGGCGGTAAGTTATCAAATACATACACCGTCAAAGTACCAAGATTTACTGCAACAGCAGAAGAGAAAATAAAATCAGTAGGGGGAGAGGTGCTAGCTGATAATGGCTGAAGGCAGCGTAACTAGTCTTATTAGAAAAGTTGTTTTCAAAGCAGAACCATATATTCCTCAAGTACCAAAACCGAAAAAAAAGATACCGCTACAAACTAGATTGATTTGGTGTGGGGGAGTATTGTTAGTTTACATGGTTATGGGACAGACTCCGTTATTTGGAGCAACAGCACCAGAGTTTGATTTTCTACAATTTGCCAGAGTTATTTTTGCATCTCAACAAGGAACCCTAGTTGAATTGGGAATTGGACCTATTGTTACTGCAGGTCTTTTGATGCAATTGCTGAAAGGTTCGGATATTCTAAAGTTTGACTTTAAAAAACCAGAAGAGAGAGGAGTATTTCAAACTGCTACTAAACTAGTAACTTACATTGTAATTATAGCTGAATCCATCGTATATGCAACTGCTGTTTACGGTCCAGCTGTATCAGAGCCATATGTCTTATATGTTATGATTGGCCAATTGATGGCTGCATCAATTATCATTATGTTCTTAGATGAATTAATCCAAAAAGGTTGGGGTCTGGGTAGCGGAATCAGCTTATTCATTATGGCCGGTGTTGCTCAACAAATTTTATGGAGTTTATTCAGTCCATTACCAGCTGGTGATGGAGGTACTATTGGCATCATCCCCTATATTGGTCAATCAATGATGAGTGGTGATTTATCTAATGTCTTATTCCGTGCAAACCAACTACCCAGTATTTTTGGATTATGTCTGACTGCCGGAATACTCTTAATTCTAGTATTTACACAGGGTATGAAAATTGAAATTCCTATTGTTTCTACAAAATACAGAGGTTTCTCAGCAGTTTATCCAATTAAAATGCTGTACACTTCTAACATTCCAGTTATTTTGGCATCTGCTCTAACTGCAAATGCTGTGTTTCTTGGTCAGATGTTATGGGCGAACTTTAATCCTCGAAATAATAATGCATTCATGAATATTCTAGGTCAATTTGATCCTACTAGTCCTTCTACACCTATAGGAGGAATAATCTATTACATTACTCCACCAAGAGGAGTAGAAGCAGCAGCTTTGGATCCTGGAAGAGCTGTAGGTTACATTTTGTTTATGGTTGGTATCGTGGTTCTATTTGGTAAATTGTGGGTTGAGCTAGGAGGTTTATCCCCAAAGACTGCAGCTCAAAACTTACTTGATGCAGATGTACAAATTCCAGGATTTAGAAGATCAAATGCACCTGTAGAAGCATTACTGGCAAAATACATTCCATCTGTAACAATTATTGGCTCTATTATCTTGGGTTTGTTAGCTGGTGTATCTGATGTTTTAGGTGTCTTTGGTTCCGGAATTGGAATTTTGCTTATGGTGGATATTCTCATCAACTATTACACTCAACTAGTACGAGAACAAGTAGAAGTTGTAATGCCACGTCTTGGTGCTTTACTTGGCAGAAAGTAGAAAAGTTGTAGTGGTAGGGATACCTGGTGTTGGAAAAACTTCCTTATTACAAAAAATAGTTGAAATTTTAAAAGATCATAACAAAAGTGTCAGCGTTAATAGTTTTGGAAGTATCATGTTTGAAATTGCAAAAGAAAATGGCATTAAAGATAGAGATGAACTAAGGAGATTGCCTCTATCTGAACAAAAAAATCTTCAAAAAATTGCTGCTGAAAAACTTGCAATGCTAAATGATGATGTAGTGATTATTGATACACATGCTTTTATTAATTCTCCTGAGGGGTATTATCCTGGATTGCCAGAACATGTTTTGAAAATTCTCAAACCTTCAAACTTTGTATCTGTTTCAGCAAAACCTGAGGAAATCTACAATAGGAGAATGAAAGATGATACTAGAAATAGAGATCAAATATCAATTGATAATATTAAAAAAGAATTAGACGTACAATCTGGTATGATTTCTGCATGTGCCGTACTTTCAGGTTCTCCTGTAAAACACGTGCTTAACAGAGAAGGAATGATTGATGAAGTGGCCGATAAAATAATTAGAGCGATAGGACTGTAAAATGGATTTTAATTTTATCTTGTTATTTTTGGATTCTGTATTCCTTGAAGGTGATGGTATACTTGGATTCCTTGGTGGAGGTGGCGGCCAAACTGCATTAGGAAGTGACGATCCAATTGTCAAAGGTCTAATTCTAACAGCATTTGCTGTAGCTGGTTTTGGAATTTTATTGAATCTCTTTAATGCTGGAGTTAGAAAGAAAATGGTTGATCAAACAAAACTACAACGAATAATGAAAGAAACACGTTCTTGGCAAAAGGAAAGAATGACTGCAATGAGATCAAAAGATCAATCAAAGATGAATGAACTAAATAAAAAATCATCTTACATGAATAAAATGTCGATGGAAATGATGCAGATGAACATGAGGCCAATGATGATTACTTTTGTTCCTTTGATTTTGATATTCTATTTTGTCTTACCTGTATTGTTTTCACACCTTGTAGCATTATCTCCAATTTCTCTTAACGTAATTCCTGGTGGTTTTTTTGATCTGACTTGTTCTGCAGCGAAAGCAGCAGACCCAGCTGATCTATGTTTTCAAAAAGAAAATGCTCTATTTCTTTGGGCTTGGTATTTCCTATCCTCCATTGCGTTTAGTGGCATCATTATGAAACTAACAAAAACATCTATGGGCCCCAGTTGACCAAGTCAATCGTAATTTCTGGTCCTCCTGCTGTGGGAAAAACAACCGTAGCTAAAGGATTAGCTAATGAATTTAATCTGACATATCTTAGTGGTGGTGATATTTTAAAAGAAATGGCAAAAGAACAAGGATTTGATGCAGTTGGTGATGATTGGTGGGATACTGAAAACGGCATGAAATTTCTTAGTCAAAGAGAAAACAATTCTGAATTTGATAAGAAAGTCGATGATAAATTAATCCAACTTTTCAATAAAGGCGGAATGGTGATAACAAGTTATACTCTACCATGGTTAGTTGGTAATGGTATCAAAATTTGGTTAGCTGGTTCTCATGATAGTAGTTCAAAAAGAATGCAAACTAGAGATAATATGACTTCACAGGAAGCATACGAAATAACAAAAATAAGATATGATAAAAATCGAGCATTATATATGAAATTATATCATTTTGATTTTGGAAATGATATATCTGTATTTGATAAAATTATTGATACTGATAATCTTAATGCCACTCAAGTAATTAATATTGCAAAAGAAACTGTGAAGACATTATTATGACTCTAAAACAACTTCAGAATCTAATCGTGATTGATCAGGATATTACTGATGATGCATATGGAACATATTATGATAAAAGAACTCTTGAACAATTACTCAATTACGGTCTGATAATTTTAGATAAACCTCCGGGTCCAACTAGTCACGAAACTGTTGCTTGGACAAAAAGAATCTTAAAGATTCCAAAGATTGGTCACAGTGGAACTCTTGATCCTCAAGTTTCAGGCGTATTACCTTTAGGTCTTGGAGAAGCAACCAAAGCACTTGGCGTATTACTTTATGGTCCAAAAGAATATCATGCACTTGGAAGATTACATTCTCTCCCATCAAAAGAAAAACTTGATGAGATAATTGATATGTTTACAGGAGAAATTTTCCAAAAACCTCCACAACGTTCTGCTGTTCTTAGACAAACTAGAACAAGAACTATTTATGAATTAGAAGTACTTGAGCAAAAAGAAAGATTACTTTTAATTCGTATACTATGTGAAGCTGGAACATACATTAGAAAACTATACTATGACATTGGAGAGATTCTTGGTCCTGGTGCCACTATGATAGAGCTAAGAAGAACAAGAGTTGATCAATTTTATGAGTCTGACGGGTTAGTAACGTTACATGAGCTTGCAAATGCTTTTGCACTTTGGGAAGAAAAAAAAGACGATACCAAACTTTTGAAAATGATTAAGCCTATAGAATATGCACTAAGCGAATTAAAATCTGTGATAATCCGTGATTCTGCAGTAGATGCATTGTGTCATGGGGCTCAACTTGCAATTCCGGGTATATTACAGATTTCTCCAAATCTGAAAAAAGGTGACATTGTGGGAATTTATACACAAAAAGGAGAAGCTGTAGCTTTGGCTGAATCCACAATGTCTGAGGAAGAAATACGTGATGCCACCAAAGGTTATGCTTTTGAGACAAAACGAATTATCATGACTCCAAACACATATCCAAAGAAATGGAGATCAAAATCTACCCCAAAGGATTAAAAAATCAAACAAAAAACTCTTGAATAATTGTTAGCAAAAAGTCTTGTAATTTTTATGTGTGTTGGTGTTTTAGCAGGTTTTGTATTTGGTTTTTATTTACATGATCTAAAAATTACCAATCAACTTGTGTTTGTAGATGGCTCTTCAATTTCTATAGTGACAGAAAAATCTAATTTTAAGAAAGGTGAAGAAATTAAAATAACTGTTGTAAATTCTGGAACAACACCACTATTTTTTTCAGATACGTCTTATGGCTTAAAGATAAGCGGATTGTTTGGCGTTATGATGTATTCTCCTACAGCGTCTCAAGTGATTACAACCTTAAAACCAAGAGAAGAAATTGTATTTGCTTGGGATCAAATGAAAAATGACAATGTACCTGTTTTAGAAGGTCTTTACAAAATCAGTTCAGATGGAATTGATTCAATGGGAAACAAAGTAGAAAAATCAATAACCATTAACATCTGGAAGTAAATTCTTGTAATTTCTAGTAACACAATATATAATCAAATTTTCCAGAATTAATTTGTCGAAAGACAAATGCCGGGGTCGCCTAGCTTGGTAGGGCGCGCGCCTGGAAATAATTTACCATAAAGCGCGTTCTCGCAAGGGAACGGGAGTTCAAATCTCCCTCCCGGCGCCATTTTCTAGAATGCAATTTTTTCAATAATACTGCTAAATTTCCAAGGTCCACACTGTGAATCTGAACTTTCACTTTCAAACATTCCTTGTTTGTTTAGATGATTTACAATATATGCAGAAAATGGTAAAGCGCCTGTAGCTCCAGGAGAATTGTAATTCAAAATATGAAAAGACATTGAATCACCTTCTAAAATTACATCAGGAACAAATTGCCCTTTCTCATTTATTACTGATGATCTAATTCCTGCAGTTCCTTTCTCTGTAATTTTTTTTGCATCAATTTTTGGTAAGAATCGTTTAACTCTGTTGATCATTATTGATTTTGACATTGAGGATTGAATTTCATTTATTGCAAGTTCTTGGAATTGTTTATCAAATATTGTCTTTCTTGCGCCAGACCTAAGCATCTCCAACATTTTTGGAATGAATTCTTTGATATTCTCTGTTTTATTATATCCATATGGACTAAACACCGGTACTGCATTTGGTCCAATCTCACAACTTCCATCAACTCTGATAATCCAATGAGGATCTAAAAATGGATAATCTGGATATTCTGGCACTGAATACACACTTGTTTTTGTCAAATTGTTGTATTCTTTTGGTGTTCTCCAATATTCCCCCCTGAAATGCACATCTGTAAGTGTCTCTGCAACGCCAATTTTATGTGCAATGTCTATTGCTTCACCTCCTGCAGCATTAATGATAAACTTTGCAAAAATCTCATGCCCATTATTTAATATGATTTTCCATTTACTCTCAACTTTTTTGATCTTGATTACTTTGGCGTCTAAAATAAAATTTATTTTATTTTCTTTACTATCTTGCATTACCGCATCAGTAACTTTAGAATAATCTGTAGAACCATCTTTGTACACATAAAGTGCAGACTCACATTTTATTTCTGGTTCTATTTTTTTTAATTCATTTTTATCAATTAATTTGATATCTTTGTCTTGTAATCCATTTTGTTTTCCCCATTTGAAATATTTCTCAAGTACTTTAGTTCCTTTTTCATCTAAAGACACTTCTATGACTCCATCTTTTTTAAATGGCAAACTTTTCAGTTTGGAATACTCTTCTAACATTTCATATCCATGAAAAGCTGCTTTTGCAAACATCTTTTTCTTCTCAGGATTGTATAGATATGGTGCATGAACTTTTCCTGTGTTTCTACCACTTGTGTGAAATGCAACCCTATGTGCTTGTTCTATAACTGCAATTTGTTTTGTTTTATTTAGAAAACCCAGAAAATATGAGATCGAAGTACCTAGTATGCCTCCACCAATAATTACTAGATCAAAATTATGTGCCAATGTATTTCCATTTTATATTCATCAATATTAAATTGAATATGTTACAATCAAGATTAATATCGTATAAAATTTGAGTTCTAATTGTGTTACCTGACAGATGCTCCATTATGGAAAAGGGAAAACAATGTGTCAATCCTCCAGAATTTGTAGTATCTGTTATGGTGGAAAAAGATGAATACATGGTTGGAGTTACATGTAATAAACATAAACAAATAGTCTCAGGAAAAATTCAATCTCTTCAGAATGAAGATAAAATCCCTCATGGAAAAATCAGTTTTTCAGCATTAAAAGCGGTTGGAACTGACTGTATACATGGTGATCCTGATGATTTTGTTCATTTAGACACATAATGATACTAAAAATTGAAATAATTTCTTTTTAATCACACTGTATTGCTTTTTGATATTTTATCTGATTTATTGGAAATTGATGATATTTTATTGATTATAAAAAACAACGCTGCTGTCTCTGAGATTAGAAGTAACTCTCTACACATTAAACAGAAAGAAAAATGGATTACACTTGGTGATAATGATGGACCAGCTCACATGCACATTAACTCTGAATTGATACGAATTGCTGAGTTTATTGAAGAAGAAAGAACTGATCGTACAAGCTTTAGCATCCAATTTTTTGATCAAAATGGAGAACGTATTTTGGGTGCATTTTTTACAAAAATGTATGATCAAAGTAATAATCTTAACTTTGAGAGAAAAAAAATCTATGAAGAATTACGTAAAAAATATGGTTTAAAAATTCAGTTTTAAAAAAATACCTTGTCTGAAAATGACAAGGAGAAAAACTTTTTTATTCTTCTAATTGTTTTTTCTTCTTTTCTCTTTCAGATTGTTGTTTAGCTAATTCTAATTCTTCATTTGTATGTTTGAATTTTTTCAATCTATTGATAATTTACAATCTATGTATAAAAACTGCACCGTTTTTCACAATCTAATCTAAGCGTAAATTCAAACTTGTTGCTAATACCCAACAGAGTAAATGGGTGGTTTTCCATTAATTCCTAGATTTAAATTCTTTATAGTAATTTCTGCCATCTTTACTCTTGTCTCTTTGGTTGAACTTCCCATGTGTGGCGCTAAAACAATATTTTGTATCTTTGTAAATGGGTGTTTTTTACTAATGGGTTCTAATTCATATACGTCAAGAGCAGCACCTGCAATGATTTTTTTATTTAATGCTGTTATGAGATCTTTTTCATTAACAATTTTACCTCGTGCAGTATTGATTAAAAACGCAGATTTTTTCATTTTTTTAAAAATTTTCATATCAAATAACTGATTGGTTTCTTTTGTATGAGGAACATGGATTGAAATTACATCACTCTGAGTTATCAGTTTATCTAACGTGACATATTTTACTCCTAATAATTTCTCTTTATTTTTGGAGACAGGTTTTCTATTATGATATATTATTTTCATATCAAATGACTTGGCTCTCCTTGCAAGAGTACTGCCAATTCTTCCTAACCCAAAAATTCCTAATGTCTTACCTTGAAGATCAACTCCTACATAATCATATGCTCCGTAAATTTGTCTCCATTTTCCATTTCTGATTATTCTGTCTCCTTCGGAAACTCTACGTAACACATCAAGCATCAAAGAAAATGCCAAATCTGCTGTCGCATCTGTGAGAACTTCTGGGGTATGCCCAACACGAATTTTCTTTTTCTTTGCATATTGTGTATCTATATGATCAAAACCAACACTATAGGTACTGATAATTTTGAGATTTTTTGCAATATCCATCAAATCACTATCAATTTTATCATATGGAAAACAAATCAATCCTTCTACATTTTCAATTTTTGATCGTAATTTTGTTTTTGAAATTGGAATTTTACCTGAATGGATTTCAATTTGATATCTTTTTTTTAATTCTTTTAATGCAAAATCATGAAGTGTTCTAGTGAGAAAAACTCGCTTTTTTTCCATTATCCCTGAGATTCATCTCAAACCATTTATACGATTTCTTTCTAGATAATCAAGATGTCAAAGACAGAAGAAGAGGAATTTGCAATTTGTATAGATTGTGGAAATTCTATTGAAAAATGTGCTTGTGTCTGTCCTTATTGTGGTGAACGAGATAAATGTGAATGTGCATTATTTGATTCAGCTACTGGTGGTTAACTCAATTCATGCATCATATTATTAATATCCAAAAAAATGAGATGATTGTATATGGGTTCTATTGATTTTACTTGGTTAATTGGAGGTCCACAAGGAAGTGGAGTAGATTCTGGTGCTAATGTTTTTTCTAAAGTTTGTGCGGAGATGGGATATGGGGTTTTTGGTAAGAGGGAATTTCATTCTAACATTAAGGGAGATCATAGTTATTTTACAGTTAGAGTTTCTGATGAAGAGATTCATTCAAATGTAAATGATGTTACTTTAATGGCTTCTTTTGATGCTGAAACAATTTTCAGACATTTTGATGAAGTTCCTATGGGTGGTGGAATAATATATGATTCTGATTTAGATAAAATCACCATTGATGAAGTACATACTCTTGATAATTATTTTAAAGAAAGATTACACAAAGAATTAGAATCTAAAAACAAACCTTTTACGATTACCGGAGCTCTTGAGATTGCCAAAGAGAAAGGTGTTAATCTTTACCCCGTATCTTTTCGAGAAATATTGTCAAATCTTGCTGAAGTGACAGAAAATCCGAAACTAAAAGGATTAGTTAGATTGTTTAATGTACTTGCGGTTTCTTTATCGCTAGGGCTAGTCAAAATGCCCCTTGATCCTTTACTTCAATCCATTGATTCTATATTTTCAAAAAAACCTCAGATAGCAGAAATTAATAAACAAGCAGCAAATTTTGCATATGATTACGCTAAATCAAAATTTGATAATTTTTCATATGTTTTAACTGGAACCACTAAACAACCTGATACCATTCTTGTCCAGGGTCATTTTGGAACTTCAATAGGAAAAATGGTCAGTGGTTGTAGATTTCAGTCATACTATCCTATTACTCCTGCTTCTGATGAAAGCGTCTATCTGGAATCCAATGAACTTTTAGAAATTCAAAATGATAGACCTGGTTCCACCATTGTGATTCAAACTGAAGATGAAATATCTGCAATGGGTATGATGATTGGTGCTGCATTGACTGGTACGCGTTCTTCCACATCTACTTCTGGACCTGGATTTGCATTAATGACTGAAGCACTTGGTTGGGCTGGAATTAACGAAGTTCCAATTGTAATTACTTTGTATCAAAGAAGTGGTCCTTCAACAGGTCTTCCTACACGACATGGACAAGATGACTTGCTCTTTGCAGTACATGCTGGACATGGTGATTTTCCAAAAATTGTTTATGCTTCTGGTGATATTGAAGAAAGTTTCTATGATACTGGAAGATGTTTTAATTATGCAGATGTTTATCAAATTCCTGTTATCCATATGATGGACAAATTTCTTTCAAGTTCTGTTGTTACATGTAAAAAGTTTGATCCTCAAAAGATTTCTATTGATAGAGGTCTATTATTAGATAAAGTAAATGGGGAATACAAGCGGTTTGCTTTTACTGATGATGGAATTTCTCCACGTTCTAGATTAGGATTGGATAATGGTGTTTTTTGGAATACTGGAGATGAATCTGATGAATTTGGTCATATTACAGAAGATCCTCAGATTCGCATCAAAATGATGGATAAAAGAATGTCCAGACTAGACTTGGTGATAAAAAGAATACCTGATGATGAACAGGTTGTTTCATTTGGTGTCCATGATTACACTATAATTTCTTGGGGTTCTACCAAGGGTCCAATTTTGGATGCTATTTCCATGCTTAAAAAAGAGGGAATTAATGTTGGATTTATTCAAATTAAATTAATTCATCCTTTCCCATCTGATTATGTCCAGTCTCTTCTAAAAGATACAAAAACCATCATTGACATTGAGGCAAATCATTCAGGACAATTAGGCAAAATCTTCAAGCAAAACATATCTCGGGAAATCGATTATTTTATACTAAAATATACTGGAAGAGGAATGACTAGTACTGAAATTTATGATTCGCTAAAAAAGATAGTTGAAAATAAGGCAAATAAACGAGAGGTTCTAAGTCATGGCTCTTAAATTAGCTGATTACAAAACTGAAGTACACAATGATTGGTGTCCTGGTTGTGGAGATTTTGGAATAGTTAATGCATTACAAATGGCATTAGCAGAAATGGGAATAGAACGCGATAAAGCAACAATTTTTTCTGGCATTGGTTGTTCTGGAAAGACATCTCATTTTATCAACACATATGGTGTCCATACCCTACATGGAAGAGTTTTGACTTTTGCCCAAGGTGGAAAACTTGCAAATCCTGAGATGACCGTTATCGCAGTAGGTGGTGATGGTGATGGATTGGGAATAGGGGCTGGTCATTTTGTTGCAGCTGGAAGACGCAATATTGACATGACTTACATAATATTTGATAACGGAGTGTATGGTCTGACTAAAGGACAAGCTTCACCAACCTTAAGACTCGGAGAGAAAACAAAATCCCTTCCTTCTCCAAATACAAACTATAACGTAAATCCTATTGGATTGGCAGTTGTCAGTGGTTTTACATTTGTAGCCCGTGGTTATTCTTATGATGTTAGACATTTGAAAGATCTGATAATCAAAGCTGTTCGTCACAAAGGTCTTTCTTTCCTTGATGTGTTACAACCATGTCCAACTTACAATGATATCAATACACGAGATTGGTATGCTGGAGTTGATTTAGCGCAAGAATCTATGGAAAGACACTCTAGAATCTATAAACTCGAAGATACTCATTTTGACCCTATGGTGCATTATGATGATGAGACAGAAGTTAATGAAAAACTATCTCAGGCCTTGATTAAATCTCTGGAATGGGGAAATAAAATCCCGACAGGTGTATTTTATCAAAATGAAATAATTTCTCAATATTCGACCAGACTAACTGATAAAATTCCAAATTATCTTGAAAACCCTCCTGCAAAACAAAGAATTTCAGAAAATGGATTGCCAACTACCGATGTTTCAGAAATACTTGATTCCCTTAGAGTTTAGAATGTCTATAACCTAATGAGTTATAGACTAGTTTATTCGTAGATCACCTTGCTGTTGAACATAAACGAGGCAAATAAAATATTTAGAAAATCTATTATCAAAGGTTTCTTTGAGCCCCAACTCGTTAATCTTGATTTTAAAAAATCTAGAGTCAAACATCCTTCCATAACCGACGATGGTTTGATGCAATCTGATTTACTACATGTGTTTTTTGATGTAGATACTGGTTCTGATTATCCAGACGGGGATGAATGGTTTATTGTTGAACTCCTTTTCCCACATGATATTAAACTTCCAGATACTTTGAAAGGAACTGATTATTTTACAACTATTTCAGTTGAGAATGGAAAAACATTTTGGCATCATCGTGAACTAATACGTTACAAATATGGTAAATCAAAGAAACTCGACGATGCATTGGAATTTTTAGAATCAAAATACAAAGAACTACATGGTTTACTTGAACCACTTCAAAAAGATCTCAAGTAATTGCATTCCAACTGTCTCCTCTGAAAACATATCTTTTATTTTCCGATGTTGCAGTGTTAAGACGCCATCTTATTGATTCAGGATCAAATTTGTAAATTATTTCTAAAACATCTGATGGTAGTTTTTCTGGATCTAGATGATATGGAAGTAATTCTAAAACAAAATCTATTTTTTCAATTGCATTATCATACCACTGTCTATCTTCAGTATCTAACACAAAAACTATTTTTGGTTTTCCTAAAAAATTAATATTTATCTTTAAAGCATTTCCAGCACCTCTGCGTCTTTTCATCTCTTTGAAAATTGCTTTCATTTTTTCCCAGCGTCTAAAATCAAACCATTTGAAAAACTCTTCGTTAAAAGCAAGTGGTATATCTAAATTTAAAAAACTAACAAAATTATCGTCGTTTGCTTCAATCTCTTCTTGAATAATTAAAAATCTGGAATTCAAATATCCGTAAATTACTTCAATCTCCCACGGTGATATCCCATAGTATTTTAGGGATATTTTCAGATTCTCATCAACCACTAATTAGAAATCCTGAAAATTGTAATTAAATCTTCAAATCTGGCCTAGGCGGGCTTAGTCCTTCCTCAAAATTAAAATTATGGAGTAAGAAATGTCACCTAATGAAAAAGGAATTTGTAGTAAGAAGTATTGATTCTGCACCTGACGGTGCACCCTACGTTGTCGTTTCTCTATCTTCCATTAAAGACCTTAAAGAAGGAACAACATCTACACCTTCTCCTTTTGGTGGTCCAAAAGTGATGGGATTCACTAACATGAATGACATGATGAAGGATCTCAACAAAATGTTCTCTGGAATGGGTGGCGGTGTAGGTATGCAAAGTGGTGTAACTCAACTAAAACTTGAGATGCATGAATACAAAGAAATGGGGTTATCTGTAGGCGATAAAGTCTATCTTGAATTAACCAAAGAAGAAACACTGGGCATATAATCAACCTGTTTTTTATTTTCTTTTTTTATTGTTTTAGATAGTATTGATAAATTTCCATAGGTAAAATATGCAAATTGTTCCAATCACAAATAACATTGGTTTCCATGCAAAAACTGGAATACCTGGTGTTGCAAGCTTTACTTTGTAGTTGTCAAAAATCATATGAACATTTTTTTTGATTTGATCATGCCATATTTTGTAATCTACTTGGTATTTTTTTAATATCTCCTCGACTTCATATACAACAGGTGTTCTTTGTGATACTAGATGCTGAAGGTAATCTCTTGAAACTTCAACTTCTGCGTGTATTCCGATTAATCCTTTTTTAAGATCTACCATTCTTACATGCATTTCCCAAGGCTTCTTTAGTTTAAGATTCAAACCGTTTCCAATTTGATTAGGCTGTTTATGTTCTAATTTGACTTTAGTAAATCCTTCATCTGTAAAAATTTTCATTAATTCATCAAAGCTCTTCTTAACTACAATGTGAAGCTGTTCCACCCCTTTTTTATCTACACCAATATTGTGTTTTAATCCATCCAGAAATGAAATTGTTTTGGGATATCTTGTTAGGTACTCCATAATTTTGTTCTCAAAAAACCTCTATTTAAAGCAGAATTAATTCAAACTCTAGTGATTCATTGGATTTGTTAGACCTCTAACGTATACGCACTGATCTGGAGATATCGCCATCTCTGTAGGACTGATTTTCCTATCTGTGAGTTTTGCTCCTGAATTTCTAACAATCGCAAATGGTTTTGATTCTGCAGCCTCACCCATTTTGTGATTTGCAATTGTTGCAAGATTATCTACAACTGCTTGAAAAGTTACTTTTAATGGATTTCCATCAAGATCTCTCTCAGATCTCATATCTAATACTGGCTCAATCCCGGCACATGATACTGCCACACCAGATGTTCCAATACGCGATGGCATCAATCTACTATCTACTAAAATAATTCCCACATGGATTAAGAATTTTAAAAAAACTTTCCTTCTAATTTGTTCTGCTATGAGATACGGATTTTTTGGATATAGAATCACTTTTCCCTTTTTAGCATTTGATTTATCAATTCCTGCATTTGGAGCCATTATGTTATCTGCTGAAGTAATAACAAAACCTGAAATCCCGCCAAAAATTTTATCTGATTCTCTTAAAATTATCTCTGCAAGTTCCTCTTTTATTTGAAATTTCCTGGAAACTTCGGTTCCTTCTTTTGATGTTTTGACGTTGACTAAATCAATTAATCTTCCTTGAGAATTTGAGATGTATTTTGTTGATACTACTATGACATCTCCTTCTTGTAGTCTTTCATCATTTTTGTCTAATGTCTCTAATAATGCCTCAAACGCATCAAATTTGTCTTCTTTTCTTTCTGAAAATAACGGTGATACGGTTAGAGACATAATATGATGTGGTATTTCTTTTCTTTTTTATTGTTCTGAATTAAGACTTTTTACCACCTATACTGCTCTCTAACAAAAATTGTTAGGCATGGTATCAAATTTAACATTGATTCTATGGATGTGAATAATTATACATTACACTAGAGAAAAAGAATTTAGGATTTAAAAAATAAAACCAATGTTTCTCTTAATATGTAAAATCACTAGCTTGTAATGGAAAAAAATATTGATCATTGTACAGTAGACCTTGACGTGTAAGGAAACATATTCATTTAGTGTTTTAGCTTACCAGCAATTTTTTTTGACTTGTAGTCTCAAACCTATTTTTTTAGATAAATAACATATGCTCAAAAAAATAATCGTGATAGCCTCAATTTTGGCTATAGGTGTATTTATGTTCTCATCAGAAATTAACGGTCTGTTTCCAAATCTCTCTAGTAATGTAATTGAGCCCATGAAAGAGGATGTAAATAACTTGGGATCTAGAACAATAGAGTCAGTTGAAAACGGCATTGACTCTTCAGTTAAAGCAGTAGATGAAACTAGTGATAAAATCACCAGTCAAATAAATATTGCAAAAGAATCCTCAAAGGATAAATTATCTGAAAAAATTTCTCAAATAAATCCTATAAAAAGTGTTGATGATATTTTCAAAAATGAATCTATTGATGAACCTACACCTCAACTAACAAATCACACCGATACGGATTCAAGTAAACCAAATATCAAATTCAATTATTTAGACTCGCCAATTTATGAGAATCTTTCTTTGTCAATGATTCAACAATCTAATGGTGATATATTACTCCAGTATTCAGACTCTACTGGAAATACAAAAAGTACCAGTGTAGTAATTAGGACTGATGAAAAAGAAATATTTTCTGGAACTTTTTTTACTTCAAATTTTAAGACTATAGTAAATGACGTTTCTATAACATCATATTATGTGGATATTACTGTTGAGCACAAAGATTACGGTACTGTGAGATCTTCGATATTTAATTCCGGTGACAGTATTGATTCTACAATTAATGGCGAATTTATTCAGCCATAATTTAGATTAATTATATAGCATACAAAAAAGACGACACTAGAACATCTGAAAAGCTTTTAATCTGTAGAACTGGCTTTTTGGATTATGAATATAACTGAGAAGATACTTGCGCGTGCTTCAGGAAGATCACGAGTTACTCCTGATGATGTAATTTTTGCAAATGTGGATAAAGTAATGATGCACGACGTATCTGGTCCAGGTGTGATCAAAGTATTTGATAAATTAAAGAAACAAGGCATTAATGTTGATAAATTGTGGGATCCAACAAAAATTTGGGTCGCAGAAGATCATTTTGTTCCTTCTCCAGACAAGGTCTCTGCTGAAAATATTGTGAAATTATCTAATTTTACAAAAAATTATGGTATTGAAAAACACTTCAAGTATGGAATGGGACAATATGGAATTTGTCACACTCTGTCCCACGAAGAAGCATTGGTGTTACCTGGCGATGTATATGTTGGAGGCGATTCTCATACTAATACTACTGGTGCATTGGGATCATTTGCTTGTGGATTGGGTCATACTGATGTGGCATATGTTTTATTGAATGGAAAAATTTGGTTTAAGGTTCCTGAAACATTATACTTTAAGCTAAATGGAAAACTTCCCGAACATGTAATGGCTAAAGATTTTATTCTAAAAATCATTGGTGACATCAGTACTGAGGGGGGAGCATACAAAACAATGCAATTTGGTGGAAGTGGAATTGATGAAATGTCTGTTGAGAGCAGATTGACTTTATGTAACATGACTACAGAAGCTGGCGCTAAAAATGGAATAGTGGAGCCTGATCAAAAAGTAATTGATTATCTTACAAGTAGAGGGGCTACAAATATTTCATTAGTTGTTGGAGACGATGATGCTGATTATGAAAAGACATACGAATACGAAGGTTCGGAAATGGAACCTATTGTGGCCAAACCTTTTTCACCAGAAAATATTTCCATAGTTAGAGAAGCACCATCTGTAGAATTGGATAAATCATACATCGGTTCTTGCACTGGTGCAAAATACGAAGATTTGCAAGCAGCTGCTAAAATTCTCAAAGGAAGAAAAGTTAAGATTAGAACCGAAATTTTACCGGCTTCAATTTCTATTTACAAACGTGCAATGGAAAACGGACTACTCAAAATATTTTTAGACGCCGGTGCGACTGTAGGTCCACCAACATGCGGAGCATGCTGTGGTGCACATATGGGAGTTTTGGCAAAAGATGAAATTTGCATTAGTACCACAAATAGAAACTTCCCGGGAAGAATGGGTCATGTTGATTCACAAACATATCTTTCCTCCCCACTTGTAGCGGCTGCATCTGCAGTTACTGGTAAAATAACTGATCCGAGGGACTTGAATTGAAAGGAAACGTCATAAAATACGCAAGAGACAATATTGATACGGATGTCATTATCCCTGGACAATATCTCAAAGTTCATGACTATGCTGAGCTTGCGTTACATGCTATGGAAGGACTAGATCCTGATTTTCACTCAAAGGTGAAAGAAGGTGACTTTATCTTATCTGGAAGAAATTTTGGTTGCGGTTCATCTCGTGAGCATGCTCCAATAGCACTTTCTCATTCTGGAATAAAGGCCGTACTCGCTCTTTCATTTGCAAGAATATTTTATAGAAATGCAGTTGATGGTGCATTTTTGTTACCAATAGAAATCGAAGAAGATGCATATTCAAATATTTCTGAAGGTGATGAAATCAATATTGACATTCACACCAATGAAATCAAAAACATCACAAAAAATAAAACATACAAAATGAAACCTTTCTCAGAAATTATTGGAAAAATAATTGAAGCTGGCGGTCTATTCAAATACAAACCCGAATAGGATTAAAATGGGAAAAACACTTTTTGAAAAAATTTGGGATGCTCACATTGTTGTAGAAAAAGAAAATAATCCATCACTAATCTATATTGATAGGCATCTTGTTCATGAAGTAACTTCTCCTCAAGCATTTGATGGACTTCGTATGAACAATAGATCAGTGAGGAGACCTGATCTTACAATTGCAACGATGGATCATAACGTTCCAACAAACAATAGAACTCTTCCCATTTTAGATCAAACCTCAGCAGTTCAAATACAAACTCTGGAAAAAAATTGTAGTGACTTTGGAATTCAATTATTTGATATTAACAGCCCCAATCAGGGAATTGTTCATGTCATTGGACCTCAATTAGGAATTACATTGCCTGGAAGTACTATTGTTTGTGGTGACAGTCATACTTCCACACATGGAGCTTTTGGGGCATTAGCCTTTGGAATAGGAACAAGTGAAGTCGAGCATGTTTTAGCATCACAAACTCTTTGGTTAGAAAAACCGAAACCTTTTGAAATCAATGTAATGGGTAAACGAAAGAATCCCCATACTGTTACTGCAAAAGACATCATATTATCAATAATCAAAAATATTGGTACATCCGGTGGTAATGGCACCGTTATTGAATACCGCGGTGAAGGTATCTGTGATCTTTCCATGGAACAACGAATGACAATTTGTAACATGTCTATTGAAGCAGGTGCACGTGCAGGCATAATTGCACCTGATGAGAAAACCTTTGATTATCTTCGAGGTAGGAAATACACTCCAAAAAATTATGAATCTCTAGTTGATTATTGGAGAGATTATCTACAAACAGACATTGATGCAAAATTTGAAAAAAACTATACTTTGCATATTGATAACATTGCACCTCAAGTAAGCTGGGGTACTAATCCTGGAATGACTTGTGATGTTACTGAATCCATTCCATTTCCAGAAGATTTCTCCAAAGGTGATCAAAATCAAAAGAAAGGTGCTGAAAAAGCACTAGAATACATGGCTCTTAAACCTGGAACTCCAATAACTGAAATCAAAATAGATAGAGTGTTTATTGGTTCATGTACAAATGCTAGATTGGAGGATCTAATTGAAGCATCCAAAGTTGTTAAAGGGAGAAAATTATCTCAGCATGTTAGAGCCATGGTAGTTCCTGGCTCTCAGATGGTGAAAAAACAAGCAGAAGAATTGGGTCTTGATAAAATCTTCATGGATGCAAATTTTGAATGGAGAGAATCAGGATGTAGTATGTGTTTGGGGATGAATCCTGATATTTTATCTCCCGGTGAAAGATGTGCTAGTACTTCTAATAGAAATTTTGAAGGTAGACAAGGAACTGGAGGAAGAACCCATTTGGTAAGTCCAGTGATGGCAGCTGCCGCTGCTATAGAAGGTCATTTTGTTGATGTCAGAGAGATGGATTTGAATTAGAATGCAGTCTTTCAAAAAAATCAAAACTATGATCACTCCATTAGATAAGATAAATGTCGATACAGATCAAATTGTACCAAAACAATTTCTAAAACTAGTTCAGAAATCAGGATTTGGAAAATTTCTTTTCTATAATTGGAGATACGATGATCAGGAACGTCTAAAATCTGATTTTATATTAAATGATCCCAAATACAAAAATTCTAAAATTCTTGTTGCAGGGGATAATTTTGGATGTGGTTCTAGTAGAGAACACGCAGTTTGGGCATTACAGGATTATGGGTTTTCCGTCATTATAGCTCCTTCGTTTGCTGATATTTTTTACAGCAATTGTTTCAAAAACGGAATTTTACCGATTATGTTAGATGATAAAATAGTAGAAAAACTACAACAAGAAACAGGAGAGATAGAAGTAGATTTGGAAAATCAAATAATTAAAACAGTCTCTGAGAATATTTCTTTTGATATTGATTCACACAAGAAAAAAATTCTTTTAGAAGGATTAGATGATATATCCCAAACTTTACTATATGAGAAAGAAATATCTGAATTTGAAAAACATTCTAAAATCCCATCTGTTTTATGATCTTTTTTACTGTATTTTGATTTCTTTCTAAAACCATTGGTGATTCGGCATCCATCCATTCTTTGTCCTCTATATCATATGCACTGATCTTTCCCTCTTTTGATAATTGTTGTAAAATATCAAATGAAAGATTGATTTCTTTTTGTTTTGTTTTTGCTTTAATTCTTTTAATTATCTCTTTTCCTAAAATGTAAATTCCTAGACATTCTGATAATTGTAATTTCATAGTTGGTTTTTCTTTGAATTCCATGATTATTCCATTTTCTACTACTGCAAATCCTGTCTCTTCTTTTCTTTTTGTTCTGGTTGCAATGCATGCGATACTATTTTTTTCTTTGAATATTTTTCTCATCTTTACTAAATCTATGGCACATAAATTATCTACAAACCATAATACAAATTCTGAATCTCCCTTCAGTTTATCTTCAATATGTAAAAGATCACCCCCTGTTCCACTTTGCGTGTCTTGTACAAACGTAATCTTTTTTCCATTTTTTGGATTACTGTAATAATTTTTAATTTGACCTCCTAATCCTGCATAGTCTGAAATTATTATGATTTCTTTAATGAAATCAAATGAATTCAAATATCTTACAATATAATCAATTAACGGCTTGTCATTTATTGGTGTCATTGCTTTTGGGAAATATTCTGTATATGGCTTGCCTCTAGTTCCTTTGCCACCAGCTAAAATTATAGCCTTCACAGTCTAACGGTATGATTTTTGTTTTCTTCTTCTTGCACCAGGTCCGCCAAATTTCTTTGGTTCTTTTCTTCTGGCATCACCGCTAATCAGATATTTGTCAAAATCTGTAATTCTTTGTCTTAGGTCTTCTCTAGTTGATTTTGGAAATGGATGATCTTTAGGGTCTTTTTTAGATTTGGTCCAGCCTATGAGTGCCCTTGAGATGCCAGTAGCTGTTGCACTAGCTTGTCCCATAAATCCTCCTCCTCTTACTCTGACTGAAATATCTATTTTATCTCTTAAATCTCCTGTAATTTCTAATGGTGCTAACATGACCTCACGAGCAGTTTCTTGTGGGATCATCTCGATAGGTATATTGTTTATTCTGATTTTTCCTTTTCCTTTTGTAATGTAAACATGTGCGCTAGATGTTTTTCTAGTTGCAAAATAAATTTCTGTTTTCGGTGTTGTCATTCTGTCCATCCTATTATTTTTGCAATGTCTCCAACTGTTGTATAATTTGCTGAAGATTTTCTAATTTTTGCTTCTTTGAATTGAATTTTTTCAAATGAACTTAATTCTTTAGGTGAACCGATGTATGTTCTTAGTCTTTTGTGAGCTAATATCCCGGATGGTTTTTTTCCATATGGTAGCATTCCACGAATCATTTTCTTCATGATTGTATCCGGTCTTCTTGGATGTACTGGACCATGTCTTGGGTGAATTACACTGTTAACTTCCAAAAATCCTCTATATTCACTAATTATGTTTGTTCTTGTTCCACTGATCATAATTTTTTCACAATTTACAACTGAAACTCTGTTTCCTTTTAACAATAATTTAGCAACATTTGATGATAGTCTTCCTGCTATGTGATCTGTAGCGTCTACTACAATTGGTTTGTCTATTGATACAACAGTTTCTTGACTAGCCAAGTAATACGACTCCTTTTCCAGTTGGGTGTTTTTTTATCAAATCTGAAAAACTAATTACTTTCCCTCCTTTTTCTAAAATCTTTGTAGCTGCAGAATTTGAAATTGAAAACGAGCAAAGTGTAATTTTATGATGAATATCACCAGTTCCTAATACTTTTCCTGGAAAAACTACTGTATCTGTATCCTTTGTTAGCTGACCTATTCTATTCAAATTGATATGTCGTCTTGCAATAGATGGTTTTAATGCATATTCTGCCAATTTTGCCCAAATTGGAGCATCATTTTTGGTAGATGCCTTTTTTAGATCTCTTGCCATGAGTATGACGACTTGATTAGTCATGTGAATAAACCGACTTAAAACCCAAATATAATGTGTATGCTTAGTTTATTCTTTTAATTGACCGATTATTTCTTTAAACTCTGATAATCTATTGCTTAGTTCATCTACTCCTGCAATGATTATTTGTTCCGGTTTTAATGCTCCTGTTGATTCTACTGTGAGTACTCGTTCATCTTCTTTATTGGTTTCAGTTAAAACTGAAATGTTTGCTGAATTCCACTTTGCATGTTCTGTTCCTCGACCAAGTCTTGCATAACATTCTACTTTGATTCTTTGTCCTGGTGCAAGCTGAACAATTGGGATTTTATCTGAAGTTGGTTTTACTGTGTCATCCTCAGATGTTAGTTCATTTGACAAGATCGTTCTAGTGATATCTGAATCTCCAGAATCTAGAACCAACATGACTTTACAATTAGAACATCCTGTCTCACTTTGACAATCACATTTTGATGGCTCGTTGAATCTTGATAAAACTGTCTTAATTGGTATTAATCCCAATCTGTGTGCCAAACCTTCATCTGGCAATACGGATGAATTTTCTATGATATCTACAGTATCTATCGCAAATACTGGAATACCGTTTAGGCAAATACGTCTAAGTGCATTTGCATACTGTAATGGAACACCTTTTAGCTTGATTGACATTCTATGATTATCCTTGTTAATTACTTCTAAAGAAGACAAATCTTAGAAGAAAATTTTCAAAATCCACATAAAAATCTAGCTGGTTTTACGTATATTTATTAAAGTTTTAACGTTACATAATCCAGTCAATTTTAGGCGTAAAAGAGTAATTTTCTAAATTACATCAAAGTTTTATTTATTTTCAATTTTTGTCTTGAGATATAGTAACTAGAACAGTCCGTTCTATTTTACTTGGTTCATTATCTGAAGCGCTAGTTACTATTCCCAGACCAAAAATCTTTGAGGGCTCGTTAAACTGAATTATCTTAGAAATTTTTTTGAGTATAGATAAATACCAAATTATAATACAATATTTCAGAATGGCAGATGTAACCGTGGTTAGATACTCATATGAAGGCGAAAAATTTGAGATTTTAGTAAAGCCTGATCCAGCACTAGATTTCAAACTGGGAAAGAAAAAAGATATTTCAACAATATTGATTTCTGATGAGATCTATACTGACTCTGGTAAAGGAACCAAACCATCAAGTGAAAAACTACTCAAAGCTTTCAAAACTGAAGATGTAAATGAGATTGCTGAGATAATGCTTAGAAAAGGCGATCTGAATCTTACTACTGAACAAAGGCGTAAAATGCTTGATGAAAAGAGAAAACAAATTGTTTCATTTATTGCCAAGACTTACGTTGATCCTAGAACTCATTTACCACACCCTCCCCTGAGAATTGAACAAGCATTAAAGGATGGAAAAATCACAATAGAACCACAAAAAAATGTAGATGAACAAGTAAAAGATATTGTGGAAAAATTACGTTCGATAATCCCTTTGAAATCTGAAAACCTAGATCTTGAAATAACAATACCTGCACAATATGCATCTCAATCTTATGCAGTTTTAAAATCTGTAGGGGTTCTAAAAAAAGAAGAATGGCAAAATAATGGTTCTTTAAAAGCAATACTTGAAATACCCGCTGGAGCCAGGCCAAATGTGATTGATAGATTAGGTTCTATAACAAAAGGTTCTGCCACAGTTGAGGTTATGAAGTGATGGAGAACAAAAGAAAATACGTTATACCTGGAGATGTAATTACAACTGGCCCTTACAGACCTGAACAAAACGTTATCCTAGATGGCAACAAAATCATTTCTACTGCCATAGGAATTTCAGAAATTTACGATGATTCCATTAAAGTAATACCACTAACTGGAAAATATATCCCAAAAATCGATGACCTTGTAATTGGTAAAATTATCTCACACACGTCGTTATCTTGGGAATTGGATATTAATTCATGTTATGTGGGATTTTTACCTGCACAAGATGTTTTTGGGAGAGATTTTTCTGCACATGCCGATGAACTTGCATCAAAGTTGAAATCAGGTGATCTTGTTGCAGCTAGAATTGCTAATTTTGATAGAACTAGAGATCCACTTGTTACAATAGCTGATAGAGATCTTGGTAAGATTGATTCTGGACACTTGGTCAAGATTTCTCCTAGCAAAGTCCCACGTCTTATTGGAAAAAGGGGAACTATGATTCAAACAATTGAAATGGCTACTGGTGCTGCTATCACCATTGGCCAAAATGGTTGGGTAGTGGTTTCGTGTGAGACTCCCGAGGGATTATTAAAGGCTGTAAAAGCAATACAAATGGTAGATGAAAAGGCACATGTTGCTAATTTAACTGATCAAGTGAAAGAAATGTTAGAATCAAAAGGTGAATCATAATGGGCGGAAGAGATGCAACCCTAGTGTTACTAGATGAAAATGGAATTCGTTGCGATGGTAGAAAAGTAGACGAACCCAGACGAATTATGATTAAAGCTGGAGGATTAAAAAACGCTGATGGCTCAGCATACATTGAATTTGGTGATAATAAAATTTTAGTTGGAGTATTTGGTCCACGAGATGTACACCCAAAACACATGTCCAATACTGATACCGGTATTTTACGAGTTAGATATCATATGGAACCATTTTCTGTAACTGAGAGAAAAAATCCTGCACCATCTAGAAGAGAAATTGAAATTTCCAAAGTTATCAAAGAAGCATTAGAACCTGCAGTAATGTTGGAGAAATTTCCAAGAACAGCAGTTGATGTCTATATTGAAGTTCTTCAAGCTGATGGCGGTACTAGATGTGCTGCCCTTTCTGCTGCATCTGTAGCTTTGGCTGATGCTGGAATTCCTATGAGGGATATGGTGGCAGCATGTGCTGCAGGTAAAGCCGCAGATACAATTATTCTTGATGTTAATAATGAAGAAGACCAGGCAGGACAAGCAGATATGCCTATTGGTTACATGCCAAGTCTCGAAAAAATTACACTACTTCAATTGGATGGTGTACTAACTCCTGCAGAATATAAGAAATGTGTAGAAACAGGAATTCATGGCTGTAAAATTGTCTATGAATTACAAAAGAAAGCATTAACTGACAAATATTTTGGAAACGGAGAAAAATAAATGGCAACTACATCTGTAATTGATGAACTAAAAAAATCTCAAATCCTTGAATTATTAGAACAAGGAAAAAGAGTTGATGGAAGAACATTAGACGAACCACGAAAATTAATAATTGAGATAAACGCAATTCCAAAAGCAAATGGTTCTGCACGAGTTAGATTAGGTGATACTGAAGTAATTTGCGGTGTTAAAATTCAACCAGATAGACCTTTTCCAGATATGGGTGACAAAGGTATCTTCATTTGTACTGCTGAGCTTTTACCATTTTCTCATCCAAGTGTTGAAACTGGACCTCCTGGACCTGATGTTATTGAATTGGCAAGAGTAGTTGATAGAGGTATTAGAGAAAGCCACATGATTGATTTGACTCAACTAGTAATTCAAAAAAATAAATCCGTTGTTGGAGTTTTTGCTGATAACGTTGTAGTTGATTATGACGGAAATTTGTTTGATGCATGTGCTTATGCTGCAACAGCTGCAATTCTCACTGCAAAAACACCAAAATGGGAAATGAAAGATGACGTCCCAACTTTAGTTGAAGGTGGAGAATCACATGTTCCAACCACTACTATTCCAGTCTCTGTAACTATGGGTAAAATTGGAAATTACATAGTTGTTGATCCAAATGGTGATGAATGGGCTAGTATGGATGCAAGAATTACAATTACTACTGATTCTAATGGAAATATTTGTGCATTGCAAAAAGGAGGAAATGGGGGATTTACATTTGACGAGGTGATCAAATGTGGAGAATTATCTGTTAAAGTAGGCTCAAAAATAAGAGAAATGTTAAAACAAGCAAAGGAACGAGGCCAATAAATTGGCAAAGAACAAATCCCTAAAAGGACTAGGTGCAAGATATGGTATCAAAATTAGAAAACAATATACCAAAATTCACTTTCAACTAAAAGAAAAGAGAACTTGTCCTGAATGTGGTTCTCAACAGTTCACTCGAGACGCAGTTGGAATTTGGTCTTGTAAGAAATGTAGTTTCAAAGTTGCTGGAACAGCATATGATATCAAGCTTTAATGCAAAAATCATTGTTGACGCAAAAGAAAAAACAAAAGCGATATTTGATTCTATAAGCAATGATAATAAATTTTATCCAGAAAATCCAACAAAAACCAATATGATATTAAATGAAAAAATCACCATTTCAATAGCATCTGACCACATTCCACACTTGCGAGCAAATCTTAATTCGACTTTGAGATTAATTCAGGCAAGTTATGATTCAATTGAATCGGTAAAGATATAATGAAATCAAAGATATTGTAATAACATGTCAGCAGGACAAATGCCTCCTTGGCTTCAAGAACAGCTAATGAAAATGCAGCAATCTCAACAAAATCTTCAATCTATAATGACACAAAAACAACATCTTGAGATGGAAAATATTGAGACTGAAAAGGCACTTGAGGAATTAAAAAAGGCAGCAGATGATGATAATGTTTACAAACATGCTGGCTCAATTTTGATAAAATCTACTAAACAAGCACTAATTGATGAATTAGAAGAACGCAAAGAGATGGCAAAAACACGTTTCACTGTTCTTGAAAAACAAGAATCTAGAATTAAAGAATCACTCAAAGAACAAGAAGCAAAAATCACAGAAATGATGCGAGGTCCAGCATCTGGAAGCGCTCAAATATCAAAGTCTCCACCATTAGATGATAATCCTAGAAAATAGTCTGATGATTGAGATTTCAAAAAGATATTAACAAATTAACAGAATTACACTTGGTGAAATTAGAAAATTTACGAATCATTGTAGATGAACGAGAACGTAAGAGTGGAATTCCTGATCTGCTAAAAGCTGTAGGTCTCAATCTTGAAATGAAAACATTACCTGTTGGCGATTACATTGTTGCGCCTGAAACTGTTGTAGAGCGTAAAAGTATCCGTGATTTGATGTCTTCTGTTTTTGATGGTAGGCTTTTTGATCAATGCTCTAGACTAAAAGAACACTTTCAATTCCCAATAGTGCTTGTGGAAGGAAATGTAGATGAAATTGAAGAAATAACTGACAACCCAATGATTTTCTATGGCGCATTATCTACGGTGGTAATTGATTTTAAAATTCCAATAATTCCTACCCCTAGTGCAATTCATACTGCAAAATTACTTGTTTCACTGTGTTCTAAAAACGAATCTCAAAAAGGTCCATATCTGAAAAAAATAAAAAAATCAAATGATTTAGAAAAACAACAATTATCCTCTCTTTGTAGTTTACCTGGTATTGGAGAGAAATTTGCTGTTAGAATGCTTGAGAAATTTGGAACTCCTTTGAAAGTTTTTACTGCCACGACTACCGAACTTGCAAAAGTTGAAGGCCTTGGGGATGCCAGAGCTAAAAAAATAAAAAAAATACTTGAATCACAAAGCAAATACCTCAAAGAATCAAACCAAAAAACTTTGCATGATGCATGATACTATTAAATAAATTGACAAATCTGTGTCATTGATGTTAGTATCAATAGATTGGCTAAGAGATAATTTCTCTGATCCAAATATTGTAATTTTGGATACCCGTCCTAAAACAATGTTTTTGTATGGTCATATCTCAAAATCACAATCATTAACAATAGATCGAGTTATTCAATTTGATCAATATGGTGCAAATCTAGTCGTTGATGAAAAAAAAATTATTGATCTTTTTAGTTCACTTGGAATTGATAATTCTAAAACTGTTGTCCTTGTTGGCGATTCCATGGATCCGTCAGCTGCTAGGATTGCATGGACATTTCTCTACTTTGGACATGAAAAAACATGTCTACTTGATGCGAATATTATGGATTTACAACGAAATGGATTTGAATTAACAAAAAGATTATTCATTCCTGAATCAACAACATTTACTCCAAAAATTAACTCTAAAATTCGAATAGAATCTGATCATCTTAAAGAAAATCTAAATAATTTTGTAATCTTGGATGCAAGAACCCCTCAAGAGTTTATGGGAGGCCATTTACCTAATTCAAAACTAATTCCGTTTACTGAGGGAATAGCATATGATGGTAAGTTATTTCAAAATAAAAATTTTTTACAAAATCTATTTTCTCAAAATCAAATATCTAGAGACAGTGAAATTGTTTGTTATTGTATGCATGGTCATAGAGCCTCTAGTCTATTTTTACAATTGATGATTACGGGTTATCAAAATATAAAATTGTATGATGGATCATTTGTTGATTGGTATGGAAGGAGATTGCCCCTTGAGTAATTTTCTCTTAAGTGGAGTACCGCACATTGGACACTCTTTTCCAGCTGTATGATTTGTATGACAACCTGGGCAATAATGAACCCATTTGCCAACATCTTGAAAACTGTTTGTCATTATAGGTGATATTTTTAATCCTATATTTTTTGCAACGTTTGTAATTGCAAAATCATCTGAAATAATCTCACCCTTAATGCTGATGCATAGCGCAATTATTGAAATATCTTGCTTTGATAATTGTGGAAAATCACCCGTTTCTTTGGCAGATGCTATCGCGGCATTTGTTGATTCTTTATCTGGATCCATTATTTTTAATCGATTAGTTGCTAGCAGTGTTCCTAACACATTCTGATCTTTTTTGATATGTTTTATTTCCTCATAAACAAGAGATGTTGTATAACAATCATTAGCTGATCCAAATGGAACTCCTGCATAAAATGCACTCGCGTCTAATATTCTAAAATCCAAGTTTGCTCATCTGTCTCAATCCTCGTTTCTTCAATCTAACAAAGACTGCTGGTTTTCTATACTTTTTTATAATTATCGATTCCCCATAACCTACCGACTTTACTACCTGCGCATCCATAACTATACTGCAGTCCTGTGATGATATTATTTCTATTTTTTCATCTGGCACCACAATTGATTCTAACCTGTAAACTGGAGCAACTGGTGTTATGATCAAAACATCTAAACTTTCATGAAGGATAGGGCCACCTAAAGAAAATGAGTGACCTGTTGAGCCACTTGGAGTGGCAATTATGACCCCATCCATTTTCTGTTTGACTGTATCATCTTGAAATTTTATCTCAATTTCTGCAGTTTTTGTAAGATTTGTTCTACAAATGTAAATCTCATTTAATGCTGGTGGAAATTCTTTGCCTCCACATGAAGCAACAACTCTGGTTCGTTTATCTAAAAAGAATTTGTCTTTTAGAATTTTATCAATGGCATCATCTATTTCATCAATTGTTATCTCAGATAATATCCCTCTATTTCCGCCTACATTAATTGTTAGAATTGGAGTATCATTCTCAAGATATCTAAAAACTCTTAGAGTTGTTCCATCCCCACCCAATGTAACTACCAAATCAAGCTTTTCTTTTTTCAGTTCATCTAATGTCTCTACTTTTTTTGCACCTTCTACTTCTATGGGGGAAATTGTAAATACCGTAGATTTTTTTGCTAGAAACTTTTTTGCAATCTTTTTTGCTGCATCTTCTGACTCTTTTGAACCTACTTTACTAACCACTGCCACTTTTTGAAGTTTCAATCAGTTTTCTTAAATCTCGTTTAGTTAAAAAGATATTTTTTATTTAATTTACTGTAAAAACAATTAAGTATGAATACAAATTTGTAAAATAACATGAACTACGCATATCCAGAAGTTTTAGTAGACACAGATTGGGTGTCAAAAAATCACCCAAATGAAAATAGAAAATTAGTTGAAGTTGATTATGATCCAGTAAACGGTTATCAAAAAGGTCACATTAAAGGAGCCAGCTTAATTTGGTGGAAACGAGACATTAATGATCCTATAACTAGAGATATTATTGATAAAAAACGATTTGAGGCGTTAATGTCTAAAAATGGCATACATGAAGATACAGAAGTAATTCTATATGGTGATTTTAATAATTGGTTTGCAGCATTTGTTTTTTGGGTTTTCAAATACTATGGTCATCAAAATCTGAAAATTATGAATGGTGGGAGAAAAAAATGGGAGTTGGAGAATAAAGAATACACTACAGAAGAACCATCACTCGCTGTAACAGCATACAAAGCACAACCACCTGATGAAGGACTCCGTGCTTATCTGTATGATGTTAGTAGAGCATTAGGACGAGAAGATACTGTGATGGTTGATGTACGATCTCCAAAAGAATTCTCTGGCGAAATTACAGCTCCTCCTGAATATCCGATGGAGCATGCACAAAGAGGTGGACATATTCCTAAAGCAAATAATATTCCATGGGCAACTGCTGTAAATGATGCTGATGGCACATTCAAGTCTGTAGAAGATCTTAAACAAAATTATGAATCAAAAGGTGTTACTCCAGACAAAGATGTTATCTGTTATTGTAGAATTGGAGAAAGATCATCTCATAGTTGGTTTGTTCTAAAATATCTACTTGGTTATTCCAAGGTTCGAAACTATGATGGTTCTTGGACTGAATGGGGCAACATGATCGGAAATCCTGTGGAAAAATAAATTGTCATTGGACATTCCTGTACTAAAGCAAGGCTCATTTTATTACATTAAAGACGGCAATACTGATTTTATCATGGAAGATAAAACAAAAAGAGGTCTTACAGTAAAAGACTCATCCATCGATGAAAAACTAAATGTCAAAGCCGATAAAGGCATGATTCATGATATGGATGGAATTGGACATTGGGTTCCAATTCGATGGTATTTCCCAAAAGATCTATTTGATCTCAAAAAAATCTCAGAATATGCAGAATCAATGGAAAAAAAATACATTGCACTTCGAGAGCTTACATGTCCAGACGACAGTGACTGATAACCTTTTTAAATAAATTCAATCACCTGATATTGAATGTCATTACTTCTAAAAGATCGAGTTTGGACAATGGAGGCGCCAACTGCAAAACGTGGTGTATATCCTCTGCATGGTTTCAAACTTGGACTTTATAGATTACCAATAAAACTTGAAGATCCTCTAGAAATTAAATCCGTACACGATGGCCTAAAAAAGGCGTTTGAAATGGATGCTTATGCAGATAGAATATTCGCAACATATCGTTGGAAAGAACAGAATATGAAAGATCCTGACGCAAAAGGGTATGAAGAAGTAAATCTATCTGTCACTGTTGAGATTGTTAGCGGTGAAGTAGTCGATATTATTTATCAAATTTTTCCAATTGAAAAATTTGGTGATCCAAACTGGGTTAAAGATTATAGAAAAAAGGCAGATCATTTTGCAAAAATGGTTATTGATACTATCTTACGTAATACAATCTTGGCAGATAAGATGATTTCTTATCTTGCAAAAGCAGAAAAGATTAATCAATATGAAGCAATACAGAGACTTGAAGAGCTTACCCCTCTTGCAAAAATTGTTCTTAATGCTAAACCAAAAGCAACTGAAGCTACAGATGAAATTGCTGAAGATGATGGAGGTGAAATTGCAATTCCAGATGGAGCAAAACCTGGACCAATTGACGTTGCTTACAAATCTAAAATGAAACCATCTTCTCCATTTGATGCAAATGGATACACCGTCAAGACTTGGGGTAGAAAAGGTGCAAACAATGGGATTCTTGGTGTTTGGGGCGAATTCGTATCTGTTGATTATGATATCTGTATTGCAGATGGTGGATGTATTGAGGCATGTCCAGTTGGAGTCTATGAGTGGTTTGATACTCCTGGAAATCCTGCATCTGGAAAAAAACCACTAATGTCCAAAGAACCTGATTGCATATTTTGTCTTGCATGTGAAAATATTTGTCCGCCAAAAGCAATTAAGATATTTGAGCAAAAATAAGTCAATTACTTTGCACGTATAAATAGCGACCTTACATTTTGGGAAACTAGACAATGGCACTTAATTCGTTTACCCAATTTGTTTTTGATCTGTTTATTTTATCTGCAATTATTATTACTGCTTACACATGCAATTTCTACTATCTTACATATCTCTCAATAAAGAGAAAAGAAATTCGTTCCACTATTAATATGGGAACCCCGTCAGTCACTATTCAATTACCAATATACAATGAAAAGTATGTCGCAAAGAGACTAGTTGATGCAGTGTGTGCGATGGATTATCCAAAAGAAATGATGAGAATAATGGTTTTGGATGATTCTGACGATGAAACCGTGGATCTTTTATCTGCTGTTGTTGCTACATACAAAAAACAGGGATTTCAAATTGAACATGTACGACGTGGTACCAGAAAGGGGTACAAAGCAGGCGCTTTGAAATATGCAATGCAAACTACCTCTACCGAATTTGTAGCCATTTTTGATGCTGATTTTATTCCCCCAAATTGGTTTTTAAAAAGAGCAATTCCACACTTTTCTAAATCCAATATTGGGTTAATTCAATGCCGTTGGGGACATGTAAATGAAAACTATTCTGCAATTACTCAAGCACAAGCACTTAGTCTTGACTTTCATTTTTTAATTGAACAAAAGGCTAAAAGCAATTCTAATTTATTTATGAACTTTAATGGTACTGCAGGAATTTGGAAACGTGCTTGTATAGAAGATGCTGGCGGATGGCACACTGCTACACTTGTTGAAGATCTTGATCTAAGCTATAGGGCACAAATAAAAGGATGGAAATGTGTTTTTTTGCCTGATATTGTAGTTGAAGCTGAACTTCCTGTTCAAATGAATGCAGCTAAACGACAACAGTTTCGTTGGGCAAAAGGTTCCATCCAATGTGCAATTAAATTATTGGCAGACATTGCAATCAAACGTAAAGTTTCAGTAGAAGCAAAAATTCAAGCATTTGTTCAACTAACACGTCATATTGTTTACCCGTTAATACTGATACAATTTCTTGCATTACCTGTTCTTTTAGCTTCAGACATGAATCTCTATCTAGTTAGTTTTCTTCCGGCATTGACAATTGCTGCATATCTTGCCATGGGTCCTGGGGCATACATTTTGATCATTCAAAGCATGTATCCTACATCTTGGAAATCAAAGGCAAAGATTTTGCCTGCATTACTTGTTTACAATGCAGGAATGTCTGTAAATAACAGCATAGCTGTATTTGATGCTGTTTTTGGAAAGAACAATGAATTTCTAAGAACTCCAAAATATGGAATTATTAACAAAGAAGATAATTGGCGCGATAAAGCATACAATCTACCTTTTACAAAAACTACCTTACTTGAGATCTTTTTTGGTGTTTATGGGATAATGGGAATTTTGATCTCGATATTTTCCAATAATCCTGTTTTTGCACCTATTATTGGTCTACAAACAGTCGGTTTTTTTTATATCTCCTACATGAGCATCTCTCATACAAGATTTAAAAGAATTAAATCACAGAATATTCTTGTTTTAACCAAGATAGAAAAAATGGCAAAAAGAACATATCAACTCGCAATGATTGGTGTAGTTGCAATTATTATTTTTGGGGGATTCATGGCAATCAATGGCTATCATGCTGATGTTTACCCTCTTGATAGAATACGTGGAAATTTGGATGCCATAATTGGTTCAGCTGATCCAGTTGAGATTAAAACTCACTTGACTGCAATTAAACAAGATTTGACAATTGTTATGGAAAAATTACCCGAAAGTAAAAACCCTGTTTGGGTATTTCCTACAGAATCTACAAGCTTTCTTCGAATAGAACGTGCTGTTGATAACATGATTGTAAATGTTGAAACGATTTCAGGAGTCTCAGAAGACAGTGCTGCATTTCAGACCGGTATGACTAACATTGGTGAACGCTCTTTAGCACTTCGTCAAAATATCATGGATGCTACTCCATACATGTTTGTCAGCGTATCTAATATTGTATTTAGTACAATGTGGATAGCTGCAATTTTGGGAATATTTACAGCACTAAAACGAAAGAAAGACCAACTAACTGCAATAGATGAAGCAATTGGCGTTTAGGGAATATTCAACTCGTTTCGTATTTCATCTACTCCTCTAATACCGTAAATATCTCTAATTTGTTGAATTCTGATTGATTCTTTTAGTAAATCTTTACCAATTGCATTTATCAAAATTGCAAAGACATCACTAAATCTAATCTCCCACTTGTCTGCACAATCTAAAATTTTACTGATTGCCCATTGTCTGACTTCGTGTGGTAGTGGAATTTTCTCTCCTGCCTCTATTGATAACTTATCAAATAAATTTATAATTTCTGCTGTTTGTGATGCCATGTTTTCAAGTTCTTTTGCATCTCCGTACTTTGATTCTGAATGCATTCTAATGTTTGATTGATATTCTGATAACTTTAACAATGCCATTACCTCTTTTGATGATTCTTTGGATGTCTTACTTGTGACATTTTTGACTGATTGCATTTCTTCAAATATTTTATCTGATTTTTTGTGAAATTCTGCTGTAGATTCATCTTGTCGTTTTAAAATATCTGACACTGAAGAAATTTTTTGTTCTATGTTGTCTGTTTTCTCAAAAACATTCTTTTTGAAATTTGAAAAATCCGCTTGGACTGATTTTAATCCCTCCCCTACAAATGCTGTAGAATCTGCTCTGTGTGATAATGAGTTTATTTCAGTTTCAATTTTATCTATTTTTCCTGAAATTCCTTTAATCGAATTCATGCTCAAATTTGACGTAGAATCGGCATTTGAAGCAATTGTGGTAAACTGCTGCTTTAGTCCCTCAATAATTCCTCCTAAAGAATCAATTTTTGACGCTTTTCCTGCAACTGCATCAATTGCAATTTTAATCGCATCTAATTCTAAGCTAAGTTTTGATGCTGAATTTACATTATCTTTAATTTTTCCAAGTTCTTGATTTAAGCTAGAAATCACCTGAGAGCTCACTTGTACATTGTCTGTTTTTTTGATTATTCCTTCAATGCTATTTTTTAGATTATCGATTTCTTTACCTATTCCTAAAAATGAATCTGTCTTTCCAGATACTTTTCTAAGATCTTCTCTTACTTCGTCAATTCTTTGTGCTATTTTTATTATCATTTGTGAATTATTTCTCATAGAATTCATGCTGTCTTCTACTTGATGTGATAACTCTAGAGTCTTTGGAGATGATTTTTGTAATTCATTTATCTTGTTTACTTCTTCTTGTAGTCTTACAGTTTGTTCATTAATTTTTGTAACTAAATTTGATTGGGCTCTTACATGGTTTAACCCTGCATAAAGTTTCTGTGTATCATCTTCTAGAATGTCTATTTGCTTTGATTGTCTTTGTATGTTTTCTAATGTCAAAGTCAAAGTATCAATCATTCCTTTCATGGAGACAAGCACTTTTTGATTATCTCCAAAAATCTTTGACATTGCCTTAATTTCTTTTTGTAATGCTTTGCTGGAATCCGTTACTGATGCTACCTTTTTTAGTATTGCAGCTGGTGTAGGTTCACGTTTTATGACTTTTTTTGTTTTATCTGAAACTTTGACTGTTTTCTTTGTTTCTTTGCTAGCCATATCTATTAACAATAAAATATGATGATAAAAAAGTTAGGTGTAAAATAAAAAATGTAAAGAGTTACTTGTTGACAACTTCTGGTTCATGAAGTAATTCATGAAAGGTCTTCTCAGCCAGTCCGTTTGCTGTGTCAATAAATCCTCTTGGACAATATTCACATTGAATCATAAGGTACGGTATGGTACCGTACTATTAATATTTAGGTAATTATGACGTTACCAATTGTGCAGTCAGATACCCCAGGTCATTTCTCTACACTATTTTCAGCTGACCTACTCATCATTCTGCAATTAGATTAATCATAACTAGGCATAAAGAGGTTCAAAACATAATAAATTCACATAAAAGTTATGTTAAATTAAAAAATCAATTTTTGTTTGTTATACTCGTGCGTAATTGTTTTTAAACAAATTTGTTGAATGATACCGTGGATAACTATGTACTCCAGATTGATTCATCTGGAATTCAAACTATTTTGAATCAAATTATGACTAGTTTTGTTGATCAAATTACTCACATTCCTCATACTTCATTTGTTACTGATTTAGCTTTTATCATGATTATTGGTGCAATTGTAACTCTTGCCTTTTTTAAAATAAAACAACCTTTGATCATTGGATATCTTTTTGCAGGTATGCTGTTGGGCCCTTTATCTCCTCTTTGGTCTTGGATTCTTCCCACTGGTAGTCCTTCTAGTATGTTGGAAAGTGTAGGAATTTTAACTGACATGTCTGCATTGAATCTATTTTCTGAAATAGGAGTCATCTTGCTTCTTTTTGTAATTGGTATTGAATTTCCTTATGCAAAAATCAAAAGTATTGGAAGGATGGCTATTGGTATAGGTACAATTGGGTTGGTTACTACATTAGGTGCAATTTTTTATGCTGCTAGTGCACTTGGGTTGAATTCTATGGATTCTTTATTTATTGCTGCAGCACTTTCAATTTCAAGTACTGCTGTTATTGTAAAAATTTTAGAAGAGATGGGACGAATAAAAAGAGAATCGACAATTCTTGTATTGGGAATATTGATTGTAGAGGATGTAATTGCTGTCATTTTAATTTCATCTTTACAATCAATTGCCTTAGTTGGAACCGTATCTCTAGAATCTATTCTGGTTGTAGTTATTGTTGCAACCGGTTTGATTGTTGGCACATTTACTATCGGAACAAGAATTATCACACCCTTAATTGATAGAGTTGCTGCATCTGAACATCATGAAATTTTATTATTGAGTATTCTTGGAGTGTGTTTTGGCTATGCCTTATTGGCAAATGTCGTTGGGTTATCCGTTGCCATAGGCGCGTTTCTCGCAGGTGTCCTAGTGGCTGAATCCAAATCCTCCGAAGTTTCTAAACTATTGGCAAGTCCAATTAAAGACATGTTTGTAGCCATCTTCTTCATTTCAGTTGGTGCTTTGATGGATGTATCACAACTTCAAAATTATATCTTTATAGCTATTGCGCTGATTGCGGTTGCAATTGGCATGAAGTTTGGAGGTAACTTGCTTGGCAGCTTTTTATTCCGTCAAAAACGCGACAAAGCAATTCGGTCTGCATTTACATTGGCTGCCCCACGAGGTGAATTTTCAATTGTTATAATAAAAACCGGGGTTGATATTGGTGCTGTAAGCACATTTTTGTTCCCACTAGTAGGTGTGATTTCTATTATCACTGCATTTCTTTCACCATTTATGATAAAGGCGAGTGATAAAGTGGTTCCAATGTTAGAAAAGAAAAATGTCTGATGAACTAAAAAAATTATCGGAACAAGTTCATGATGGTGTGACCACATTTGATTTTGACGGTAAAGATATTCCATGTATAATTTTAGATGAAAGAAAGTACGATGAAATAATGTCTAAAGTTGCTGGAAAATCTCTTGCAATTAATACTGATCTTAACATATTACAAGATGGATTGGGCCATGTTTTTGTGGAAATTGTTTTAACATTTTCTCAAGGTGGAATTGTTGAAAAACTATTGATCAATGCAAACAAGGATCTATCTTTTTTTCAATCTCTTGCAAAAAATTCAATGCTTGCACTTTCATCTCCGAAATCTCATTATGGAAAAGATAATGTCTTTATGATTCAGCTACCTAAACCTGAAAAAGCTGAAAATGCATTAGAGATTATAATCCGTGGATTAGAACAAAATAATTAAAAATAAATGGTGCAGTTACCGGGATTTGAACCCGGGTCACGAACTTGGCAAGCTCGAATATTAACCAAACTGTACTATAACTGCAACAATCCTAAGGAATGAATTTGGATATTAAACTGTTTTTAACTATTACATCCAAGATAAATTATGGATGAAATACTGATGGAAAAAATTAAGCAAAAAATTCATGAGACCATTTCAAACAAAGAGGAAATACGACAACTTATTCAATTACTTTCAAACATTGATGATTCTAAATCATTTGCACTTGGAATCGTCGTTGGGAGACTCTACAACGCCTTTTATTATCAAACAAAAAGAATTCTAAATCGAGAACCGACGAAATTTGAATTTGAAGAGTTTTTAGAATTTGTTAAAAGTAAGAAATCCACTCTAGAAGATTTATGGTGACATTTTTTGTTCCCAGGGAATGACATTGATTGTTGCTCCTCCTGGTAGTTTTACACAAGCACTTTTGAGGGCTTTTTTTGCTTTTTCTAGATGCTGTGCATTAACATAAAACTCCATGATACATTGTCCTATCTTTACTCTGGCACCTAGACTGGTAGCTTTTCCCCAAGCTCTTCTCATTCCCTCTGAAATTCTATCTGCACCAGCAGTTGCAACCATTTTATTTTCTCTAAGAAGAACATGAGGATAAATTCTGAGTCTGGAGAAATATCCTGTCTCTCCAGTTGCCTGCTCAAGTGTTTTATTTGCTGCTAATCTGCAAGACTCTATTGCGACATGTCTGATCTGACATTTTTCGTTTGTGAGTAATTGAACACAATAATCGTAACCTGCTCTTTTTCCTCCTTGGAATTTTGCGATTTTTATCTGTGGATTGCCTTTGATGAATTCTTTTCTACAAAATGGTTGTCCTTTTCCTACTCTATAATTAGCACCATGCATGATAACCTCAAACCAAAATGCCCATATTTTAACGGTTAGACAACCCACATTCGTATTCTCCAATACTTATATGGAAAACTATTGACTTTCTCTTCATTATGGAAGAAACTCCTTTAGTGAAAGGTGAATTGGTCTCAGATCAAACATGCATCGCAGATAAAGAAATGATTCATGAACTTCAACTCAAAGGATATGGTGAACTTGAAAAAGAGAGATTATTCTTAAAATCATTCGAGTCTCTCTATTTGTTATATGCTGATAAATTAATTCTACGTAAGGGCAAAAAGCAAATTAATTTTGATGATTTAATGAGCATCTGCCAAAAAAATGATTCTGAAACTCTTACAAAATTTTTAATCTACAGAGATTTGAAAACTAGAGGATATGTCGTCAAAGATGGATTTGGATTTGGTTCTGATTTTCGAGTATATGAAAGAGGACAATTTGGTGAAAAAGGAGCGAAATTTCTAATTTTTGGTCTCAATGAAGGTCAACAAGAGAAGATGGGAACTTTGCAGAAAAAAATTGAACAAATTACACAAATGGGAAAAGAACCCGTAATTGCAGTAATTGAAAGACGTGGAGAAGTAATCTATTATAAAATTAATAGAATGAATTTTTATGAAAATAAAACAGGGTTGGAAGAATTATCTCAACTTTAAACACTGAATGCCCATTCTGATGAATATTTTAAAAGATTATTTTCTTCTGCATACATAAAATCGTAAATTTCTACATATTTTGTCTTATTTTCCCACAGATCTTCGAAATCTTTTATTTTTCTTTGAACTCTTGATTTATCATTCCATGATGTGAATACATCAACTGATTCAAAATCTCTTGTTTGAGTAGAAAGAGATGACGATGTCCCAGTAAATGCGACAGCTTCTCCATTTTCATCTTTGAATATTCCTATTCTTTCTGAGAATAAATTGGAAATCTCCTCTGCATTTGTGATTGCAATTTTTAATTCAATTTGACCGTTATTTATGAAATCTTGTAGTTTCTGTATTTTATTGTCTCTAATCAATTTTCCATCAAAGCGTTTAGTGTATTTTTCTGAAAAAAGTTTTGTCAATATGTTTAGATCTGCTATCTTGAATCTATTGCCTGTGATCATTCTTAATTTTGCTTTACCTGAAGTGAAATTATCAAAGCCCATAGATATGCCAGCCAATCCCCGAATTGACAAAAAATCTACACATCTATCATATTCTATACAATTACTTAGACATGGAAAGAAAAAGTCTGTTATCATGTTGTTTTTGTCTGAACGATACTCTTCTTCTAATTTGATTTCTCTTAAACCCAATAATTTTTTAATATGATTTTCTTATTTAAACAAACAATTATTTGATAACTAATGGTGCTCCCGTCGGGATTTGAACCCGAGATCACTGCCTTGAGAGGGCAGTATGCTTAGCCGGACTACACCACAGGAGCTTGTTCAAAAACAAACTCCATCTCAATTTAAAGGAAATGTTTTGACAATGAATCCATTGGTGAAAATTAGTAAGTTTGTTGCTTTATACAAAATTTAAAATGAATAATTTCATGGATTTGAAAAAACTGGTTGAAGAACAATCCCTGATGAATTTTCCTGTTGGTTTAGGTGGATGCAGAGCAACCAATTCTTTTTTTGATTCATGTGAATATGATATGACCATCTTTGATGATAAATCTGAGCACACAAAAATTATTTTCTATGATGACAATTTTATAAAAATTCATCATGGCTCATTAAAAGAAACAAAATCTGATGTTCTTGTAAAATATGACGGAATGCAGATAATTCATGATGAATCGTGGGAACTTCGAATGTTTCTATCGAAAATTAAGGAAAAACGTTTAACACTTTACAAAGACTATGCGAAAAATTGCCTGTTTGACTCTCTGTTTTGCTGTGAGAAAACTAAAGAAGGGATCACAACTTCGAATGTTTTTTCATCATGTTGGCAAATATGTGCATCTTATTTTTTAGCTGATGCCATTTACTTGCTAAATCTGTATAGACCAAATCCTACTCATATGTTAGATGTGATACGTAAATTTGAGAAAAATCAAATCAATGAACAAATCTCAACAGTAACCCAAACTATTGGAATTGAAAGGGCAACTCAATCTCTATTGGAAAGAATGCTAAAATCCACAATTGGTTTTTCTGATCTGATTGAAAATAACAATCACTCAAAAATCATTCAACAGAAATATGATTTATTTGTAAAAAATTCAATGTTATCTGATTGTTATTTTTACTTGGGATACATAAACAAAGAAAACTTTGTAAAGATTAAAGACAATATTGACGGGCAACCAGATCTTATTCATATTCTAAAGATAGCCTTTGATATTGAGGCTGATTCTAATCTGCTTGCGAACCAGGTAAAACTCATTCAAAAATCATGCAATACCATTTTTGGCCTCATTTCTGGTGCGTGATTTTCTAAAACCTTGTACTAACATTTTAAAATAAGTAATATTGTTGTGTATACATGACAGATCAAGCATGTGGATGCGAAGCAGATAGCGGCGATCCAACTTATTCATGTGATTGCGATATGCAAGGTCATTGTATATGCAGCGCAGATTGCAAATGTAAAACTGACGTTTGTAAAGAAGCAGTCAAACACCTGTAAATCATAGTTGTTTTACTTTTATTTTTTCTTTTTAAATTATCCTTCTTCCTCAAAGCCCCATGATTTTACCAATTCTTTTTGGAACTTATCGGATTGTTTTTCATCTAATGCAAATCCGCAATTTTTGTGAGTTGGAACGACTGTCATTCCATCAAGCTTAAACTCTACTTCGTACAAGTGAACTTTTGAGCATTCACACATTCTAAAATTTCTTACATTTTCCTCTATATCTGCTTATTTGAATAACGTTTAACTATCTGTGACGTGCAATTTTTTTGAATTGAATATAACATTTTTAGCTTTACCTGTAATGGCAATATTGATTTTTGGAACTATTCCATTACCATATGCAGCAGCACAGTTTCAAGCAGGTGGCGTTTCTCTCCCAGGTGATCCATCGTGGTTTGCAGGAAAGGGTCTCAAAAAAGGTGATTTTTTCTCATATTCAATGTGTCATGTAGATTACAAAGAATGTAGTCCATTTGAAATGGATATTTGGATTAAAGGTGACAAAAAATCTGGAACTGAAGACAAATGGCTTACAGAAGTCGTTGTTTATGATGGAAACAAAGTGATTATGGGTGAAATGGATTTAGGAAAACTAGCACCAGAACCATCCGGTGGTAGTACTGATCTATCTGTTTATCGAGGTGCATTCAAATCCTCTATTGCGTGGTTATCTGCTTTTGCAAATGGATATGATGATGGTGGTGCAAAAGGACCAAAAAAATTCTCGCAAAAATCATGGGGTAAAATTGGAAACATAGGCGGTGAACAAATAATTCCAACATCTATTGAAAAAATTACTGTTAAAGCTGGAACATATGATACTGTTTTGGTAACTTGGAAAACAGGTGGCGCTGTAAGTAAAGTTTGGGTAGTTGACGGTTTTCCATTCCCAATAAAAGCTCAAGCATACACTCATGTATCATCTGGTATTCCGCCACCAGAGTATAAATTTGAATTATTAGAGTATAAACAAAACGTACAACAAAGTCCATTTACAAATATTATTTCTGATGCTACTAATCCGGAATTAAAAAACTGTCCAAAAACTGATTCGCTTACCACTTCAATTAAGAAACCAACTGAAAACTTTTCTTATCAAATTCATGCTTACTATAGTCCAGAATATCCTGTACAAGGCTGTCCAATGAAATGGCAATTTAATTTTCTTAGTAAATATCATGATACTGAATTCTTGAATCAAGTTCAGTATGATCTTATAGTAGTTGATGATAAATTTACACTTCCTCCACTACGTTCTGTTGCAAAAGATCAAGGTTATGATTATCTATATTCTCCATCTGGATTATCTACTATTGATATGATGGTTGAACAACCTCCAGGAACTGCTCATTTTGTGGTTTATGTATATGGATTGGCTCCGCAAGGAATTGTTCCATCCACTCCTTTAGATTATCTTATGATTGATCTTCCTATTTCAACCAAGACTGGTAGTTCTGATAATCCTTCACAAAACATTCCAGCATGGATTAAAAAGAATGCAGGATGGTGGGCAGATGGCTCTATTGATGATAACTCCTTTGTCCAAGGTATTCAGTTCTTGATCAAAGAGAGGATAATGAAGATTCCACAAACTGCACAAGGCTCAGGATCAGGAAGTAATCAAATTCCAGATTGGATTAAAAAGAATGCAGGATGGTGGGCAGATGGCTCTATTGATGATAACTCCTTTGTCCAAGGTATTCAGTTCTTGATCAAAGAGGGAATAATGAAGATTCCACAAGCTGCTCAGGATTCAAAACCAAGCGGTTATGAGCCAGAGTCTTTGTTTGATTAAAAACAACCCTTTATTTTTCATGTCTTACATTCAAATTATTAGAATTTGATCAACAATCAGATGATGATATGGTAGACCTCTTTAGTTATCCCAAACGACATCTCAAGAAGTTAGTTCACAATGGAGATTATGTTGAGGCGCTTGAATTTGGAAAAAGTTTGGCTGAAAAATTTTCTAATGATTCTGATTATATGTTTATGATGGGAAGTATTTATTTTATTTTAGAAGATGCAAAAAAAGCAATTACATATTTTGAAAAGGCTTTGGAGATAAAACATGATGATGTTGAGACTTTGACACTGAAAACAAATGCGCATCTTTCATTACAACAAAAAGATGAAGCAATAGACTGTTGTAAAAAAATCATAAAACTAGAACCTGATAACTATGAATCTCATGGTCTGCTTGAAAAATTAGAATCTCTTTGAATTCACTAAACATTACACTGTTTTACTTTTTACCTCGTATGCATTTTCCATTAGCCAATCACAAAACTTTGTAACCTTTTCATCAAACTCTGTCCAAATGTGTACTGAATGTGGGAGAATATCTATTTTCCAATTATCTGAATACACTCTCACTCCTTCTTTATTTTCATACATGTATGCATCCTCGACTTTTATGTCCCCCAAAATTTCTTTTGCCTTTTCTTTGATCAACTCTCTATTAATTGGAAACCGCTTTTTTTCATAATCGATAATTAAGCTAAGATCTCGTTTGCCATACATGTCAAATTCTTCTATTCTCCCCGCTTTTGGAAAATTCACAATTAGTTTGATGTTGTACTTTTTGCCTACTTCCTTGCCAATTTCTACAATTCTCATATATGCTGTGGCTGGATTTTTCTTTAACATGAAGCGAATTTGTGCTAAATTTGTTTTTAATTGCTGCTGAAGATCCAAAACTAACTCTGAGAATATCATGATATTTGTATTATGAAATCCAGTTATAATCATTAATCTTATTTCAGGATTAGTTTTTTTAGACGTAAAAATAATTGTCATTATTGGCATTACCGATGGATTATGATGGTGTACGAATAGATGATGGCTCAGAAAGAACTGATAACGTAAATGATTACAAAGTGACATGCATTGATTTTATCAAAGATATTTCTCATGATTATGAGGCATGGGTTGATTACTATAAACTTCCAGAAGATGAGGACAAAAAACGACGTACTGGAATTAGAGCAACTATAGAAAGAACAAACGAATGGATTGCAAAAGTTGCTCAGACAATAAAATCTGTTGATGTTGTAATGAATGATGGAATTCAAAAGATGGCGGAATCTACAGCAGGAAAGCAGCTTGAAATTGGTGTCTTTGTAAATGGTAAATCAAGCTATACTGTGGCAAAAGCCGGAATTATTGATGTTACTGTAAAGTCTAGTGGGAGACAAGGTAGAAAAACAAAATTGGGTTTTCATTTCAAAGATAATCGATTTAGAATTGAATCAACATGTGGGGCATACTTTGATGAAAATAATTTACCTGTTCAGGAATTTGATCTGATGGATATTTCCCTTAAACTTTATGCGGAAAATGCAAAACAACGCGATGTAATTTCATTTACCGTTACCATTAGCGAAATGGAAAATGATATTGAATTTGAACGAAGGGGTCTTACTACTATTGTTCATATAGTGTAATTTCTATTGCGACTCTTTTTTCATCTACTCTCTTTTCACCCGGATATTTTAATTGAGAAATTTTTTGCTCTAGTTTTTCGTCTGTCACTAGATTTGCCTTTCCCGTATATGTTGAATTGTTATATTCTATGATTACATCTGGATTCGCCATTGCATTTTTGAACCAGTCTCCGTCTGGTTTGTGTCTTGAAAAATAAATTTTTTCATTATATTTTACAGC
>CALKVM010000002.1:0-68508 GCA_938049695.1 uncultured Candidatus Nitrosoarchaeum sp.
AATTTATGTGTGTAAAAGTTTTGATCTAATCTTAAAGCTCATTAGAGCTAGCAGAATAAATCAAAACCTTTTGATTTATGGGTATATGGCTAGAATAAAACTCAAACTTGGTGAGAATGAAATTGAGGTTGACTCTAGAGATTTCTATGTTGATAATCAAACTTTAGGTGAAATTATTGCAAATATATCAAATCACATACATGCAAATCAAGCAAAAATTATCTATGAAGATAAAAATGAAGTTGTAAGATCAAAAGAATCAATACAATCTAATCAATATGGTCTAGAATATTTGGATGATGCAGAAGCATATGAACCGGAATTTAATGATCCAAAACCAATTAGCTCTCATGAAATTAAAGCAAAATTGAGAATATTGGAAACTAGTAGATTCTTTGATTCTCCAAGAACAGTAACAGAAACTGTTCAACAATTACGAGAATATGGTTGGAGTGCTAGTCCGTTAGATGTATCAAAAGCTCTGGCAAAAATGGCATCTAACCGAGAAATTTTAAAAAATTCAACAGAAAATAGAGCACATTATTTTGTACAAAATACATTAGTATCTAACTAATCTTGTACTGACATTTTTCACAATTATCAAAAACTTCTCCTTCCAAATGATCAAAATGTGTGTTACATTGATTACATGTATGATGCATATCGAAGTACCCATCTTTCTCAATTTGTCCAACTCTATTTGATTCAAGATTTGTACTTTTACATTTTATACAGTGACACCCACATTCAATTTTCATAATTTAATCTCAGATAATCTATGTATAGTTGTTTTACATATACAAATCATTGGGAAAGAAACGTGAAATCCCACTTGAGATAGATGATCATTTTAAACTGTATGGAAAAGAGCCTTGGGAAGTAGATTATGGAGAAAAATGTGTAATATGTAATGTTAGAATTGATGAATATGGTTTTTGCTCTTGTGGATCAGGTGGAGATTAATTTTTCTAATTATTGGCACAAAAAGAGTTTAAAAATTAATTTTGATGTCTTGTATTTTAAATATTGAATTTTTCTAATAGTTTTACGTACTATCATCTTGAATTTCTCTAGTTGCTGATGACTTTTTTTTCCTCATAATAATCACCATGACTACAAGTCCAATTAATACAATAATTACAAGTAGGATATAGACAATAATGTCTTGATTTACACTTGATTCTGATGTTGAAGAATTGTTTTGTATGATGGGTTTTTCATCATCAGTAACTGTTGTACCTATAATTGATACATTACCTGAATTATCAGATCTTATGTTAAGCCAAACATGTGTTCCGTTATTGTATTGATGAAAACGTATTTTCTCATCTCCCATGAATACATTATACGGGTTTGATAATAATTCTAGAGGAATTATTGTTGTTACAAATTGATTTTTTCCATTAACTTCAAAACTAATACTTTTTGTTGATTGATCAAAATTAAACTGATTTATTTCTGCAAATGTTCTTATTTCAATTAGGAATTCTTTATTCTCCAATTTTACATTTTCTAATATTTTTGGTTCATCAATGGAATACTCTAAAATCATTTGACAACCATGACACGCAATTCCATTTTTTTCACCTAAATACACTGGGTTATTATTTACAAAAATTGAATCTACTTCTTTAGGAATTATAAAAGAGGTTGTTTCAAGATATAAAAAATTCCAAGTCCATACATTATCTTTTAGAAAAATAACATCTTCTAGATCATATTCTACAATTGTATCTTCTTGCGATGGGAGAATCACAACAGCATCATTATCACCAATAACTCCAAACTGTTTTTCTTTTCCATCTTCATTTGAAACTGTAATATTGGTTATAGTTCCGTTAATCAATTCAATTTGTTTGGGCGAATTTGAAGAAGTAATTACGTGTTTTACATGAATTTCATCTGATGAACTAATTACAACTTTGACTGATTTTTGTTCTGCTTTTTCACCAATAGAAATTTCTTGGGCACTTACTGTAGGAATAACTGTTACCAATACCAACATTACGAATAAAATAACTTGTTTTGAACTCATTTATTCCACTTTAACATGAAGCATTTTTGCTTCTTCAAGGGGACAATCATTACGGTCTCTTTGTAAATTTACAATTTTATCTGCAACATCCATTCCTTCTATTACTTCTCCAAATACCGTATATTGTCTATCAAGAAATGTACTATCTGTTGTAACAATGAAGAATTGTGAACCTGCACTATTTGGATCCTGTGATCTAGCCATAGAAACAATACCACGATGATGCGATCTTGAACTAAATTCAGCCTTAATTGTATGACCTGGTCCTCCAGTTCCCCAAGTACTCTTATTTCCGGCCTTTGTATTTGGATCCCCCCCCTGAATCATAAATCCAGGAATAACTCTATGAAAAAGTGTACCGTTATAGAAACCATTTCTTGATAATGTCTCAAAATTTCTAACCGTTTCTGGTGCCAAATCAGGAAGTAATTTGAATACAATTGTTCCTAAGTTAGTTTCAATAATCGCTGTACTCAACAGGGATTATTAACAGTCTTATCATAAGAGTCTTTTTGTAATAATTAATTTAAAATTATTACAGTTAGTTATTGTAATTTGAAAAATTCGTAATAATCAGTACGCTTTTCGTTAATGAAATAATTATTTAATTACTAAATAATATATTATTTCAAATACTATCTAACTAATACTTAAATCAAAAATTAATCTATTTTAAAAGTAATAGTGTTATATAGAACAACTCAAATCTAGAATTCGTTGAATCGTACAAACCAGAGCACGATCATTAAAGAAGCAATTAATTCTTATCTTGACAAAGGAGTAACTGACAAACAAGATATCTATACCAAAGTCGTAGATCAACTTGGTGTTCCAAGACCTACTGTTAGAAGGGTCGCAAGAGATTTGAGAACTGAATTACTACAAAAAATCCAGATCTTACAATCAGATATGCCTAAGACAGCTACTGAAGACGAATAAACTAGGCTCTTTTTTTCTTTTTACTTAATATCAATTTTTAATATCAACATTACTGTTATAAACAATGAATTTTTCCAATACATTATGGGATATCTTGGAAACCATTTAGCAACAGTGGTTACTGGAGTCTTTGCGGCTACCCTTACAGGATTATGGCCTTATTTTGTAAATTTAGCACCCATACTAAATTTTGTATTTATTATATGTGTGCCAATAACTTGGTTCCTTACTTTTACATGTTGGATTTCTCAAAAGAGTACTGATTATATGCATAAATCTGAAACACATGTGAGTCACAACGAAAAAAAAAGCTTGAATAATTCACAAACCACTCAAATTTACACATCAGATGGAAAACAAATCAGTCCTACTGAAATCAAAGTAGCACAAAATGAATTATCTGTAGAACTAAACAAACTCAAAGAAACTGTAAAACTAAAGGATAGTCAAATTGAAAGATTAAATCAAGAAATTTCAAATCTACAAACTTTAGTTCAAATTGAATCATTAAAAACAGAACTTGCTAATCTCAAGATGTTGGCATCTAAAAGCAAAACAAAAAACAAATAGAATTAATCCTTACAGTGAGAACATACTATGCCGTGATTATTTTTACAACCTGGACAGCTTACAGCACCACCGTAATGACATTTACATGAACATAATTCTGTCGGATCTTTCTTCATATTCATTAGTATGACTTCTACGTCATGTTAATATTTGACTCTTGCAGTTTTAACTTTGATGAATTGGAACAAATCTTTTAAACTAAATAAGGAAATTATTGTAATGTCTAGAAATGTTATGTTCGCCAGTTTTATTACATCAATATTATTTACTACTGTTATAGCTAACACAAATTCTTTTGCTGAACCAATTGAATCACAAACAGAAATTACCCCAATTAACAATTCTATGGGAATTGAAAAAACAACTCTTCACATGTATATCTCTAAAGATAATAAACTACCATGGGGATTTGTTGAAGGAAAAATATCAAATCATGTCGTTGATTACCCTGTAATTATTCAGATTTTTGATAATGATGAAATCATTACGGGAAACAATATTGGTGCTGTACAATTTGCACAAACTCCAATAAATGAAGATGGTTCATATGAATACAAATTTAGAGTACTTGATTCAGATAAAGGAAAAATAACCAAAATTTTTGATGGTAGTTATACTGTTAAAATCTTCAAAGTTGTATATCTATATCCTAATCTTGATGCAGTTTAGTAGCCATTTTCAAAGTCTCATCTACTAATTCTCTTAATCTTTTCTTGTCCTCATCATTTGAAATGGTATTTTCTGAGATTGATTCTGTAGTGAGAAACACTGCTTTAGGATTAGTAATTACTCTGAAATATGATAATAATTGAGTGATTAATGTTTGAACATCAATAAATCCAATATTACCTGCAGCTAAAATTACCATTCCAGCTACTTTACCCTCAGTTTTTTTATAATTGATATATTCAAACAGATTTTTCAATGCTGAACTAAAAAATGAATTGTAAATTGGAGATCCAATTAACCAAACATCTGCATCTGTGATATCGTTAGCCGCATTTTTTGTATGCTCATTATATTCTTCTTCTGGTCCCTTATAGCATTCAATTTGTCCATCTGAAAGATTAATCAATTTAGTATCGACATTTTTTGATTTTGTATATTCAAAAACATATTTCATTATTACCTGAGTATTTCCATTTTTTCTAGGACTGCCTGAAATTATTACAACTTTCATAATTCTGACCATTTATCTTTGTATTTAAATTGCAATAATATTTTTTCAAAATTTAAAAACGGGCTTGGAGGGCTTCGATCCCTCGACCTGTAACTTAGGAGGCTACTGCGCTATCCAAGTTTCGCGTCTAAAATGACTCTGCGCCACAAGCCCAGCAAAAAAAATACTTGTAATTATTTAAGCGTAATCAAGATTAGTTTTGATCATTTCTTGTATTTGATTCCAGCCTGTATTCTTTGTATCTTGCCATTTCTCAAAATACACCACATCCTTAAGATCTAGTCTTGGAAGCCATCCTGCTGTTTCAAGATCTGGTTTTTGTGCAAATTCATCTACATATCCTAAACAAAGATATGCTATTGGAACAACATGTTCTGGTAATTCTAAAACTTCTTTGAGAGTATCATTTGAAAGAATGCTGACCCAACCAAGCCCAACTCCTTCTGTTCTTGCAGCAAGCCACAAATTCTGAATAGCACAACATACACTGTACAATCCTGCCTCAGGAATACTTGATCTACCAATTACAAATGGACCAAATTTTGAAGGATCATATGTTACACATAGATTGATAGGCGATTCTAAAATTCCTTCAAGTTTAAATGAAATATATTTTGATCTTTTTGGTTCTTCTACTAATTTTGATGAACGATTTTTTTCTTCCTCGAAAGAATCCTTGATCTTCTTTTTTGTTATGATATCTTTTATCAAAATAAAATTCCATGGTTGAGAAAAACCAACAGATGGTGCATGATGTGCAGCATTTAAAATTCTAGATAAAATATCATCTTTGATAGATCTTGAGGTAAAATGAGATCTAACGTCTCTCCTTGAATAAATTGCCTTATAGAGACCTTTTTTTTCCTCATCTGTAAATTCTTCTATCAACTCTTAGACGTCTTTTTTCTTTTTATTCAATCCTTTCTTTTGTTAAACGTTAATAATGCCTGCACCTAATCTTTTACTTCAATGGGCCGGTAGTCTAGCCGGTTAGGATACTGCCCCGACATGGCAGTGATCGTGAGTTCGAATCTCACTCGGCCCACTTTTTTAACTTAAGTTGAAGTCTTGAACCCTTTTTCACTTGAACTCCAAGAAGTTTGTGTGGTTATACTTCCCTCAGCACTAAAACTACTGATATTACCATTCAAAACTGCTTGATATATTTCAGAATTAACATCCGACTTGTTTAGAATGAATGTATTTTTCAAAGGGATTTCCACTCCTGATAAAAATAATGCTCTACCTGGCATTGAAATATCTTCAGTGGAATATTGACCAGAACCCAATAATTGCCCGTCTGCATAAAGTTGGTAACTGATAATTGGAACTGTGAATGTTTTTTCACTTGGATTTTTTACAAGAAAAGTAACTTCTAATTTAGCAGAATTTTCAATTTTATTAACATCTTTAACCTCAACATTTAGTAGTTTAATTTCAACTTGTTCTAATTCTGAATTATCAAGGCTAGCATACCATATAATTATGCCCATCATTCCAAATAATCCTGCAATTGCAGCATAGACTATTATTTTATTTTGTAATGCCAATGCAACGATATCACATTATGCACAACTAAAAAAGGTTGTCAAGATCCAAATACATAATATTTGATTTGAAAATGAGATATTATGACTCCATTAGAACAAGCAATAATTTTGTGGATTCATCTTCTTTCAGCTGCTATTTGGGTAGGAGGTTCACTTTTCATCGGAATTGTTTTTTCACCACTTCTTAAAACAATGTTTGATTCTGTTGAAGAAAGATTACAACTTATGATTAAAGTTGGCAAAAGATTCAACAAAATCGCTATCCCATCATTAATAATTCTCATTGGTACTGGTTTATACAATTCACATGTGCTTTTGAGTAAACCTAATTTGTTGCTGGCCACAAGCTATGGTAATTTTCTTATCATTAAGATAATTTTGGTCATTGCATTAATTATTACATATGTAATACATGTAAGAGTCATTAGAAAAGATGTAGAAGATAAGATAATGTCAAAACAAATGTCTCCTCATGAAATTCAAAAATTAAGAAAAAAAATTATCATTCTTGGAGAAATTACAGTAGTGTTATCCGTAGCGATTCTATTTTTTGCGTCATTACTTGATGTTGGTGTTTGAGACACCTTCTATTCTAATCTCAAAACCGTCACTTAATTTGCCTATGCCATATTTACAGCCAGTAATTTTTGAAGTTACAAACAAATTTGTCTCTAGATGTTTTGAAATATTCTTAACTCTAAAAATTGTCATTTCACTAGTAAGGCTTGCTGGTAAAACAAGCATGTCTGCAAGGCGTTCATCAACCCCAAGATTGTTTTCAGTAAAACTTTCTAGATCTAAATTAAATTTCTCAGTTTTTTTATCAAAAATTGAGTCAATGCCAATTATTGATTCCTCATCAATACTAAAAATCAACAAAGATGCTCCTGAATCAATTGCGCTTTCTTCATCTATCTGTGTTTGAACAACAAATTTTCTTTCGGTTAATTTTCTTTCAATACTTTCAACTTGTTTTTTTATCAATTCATCTGGTAAATTAGAAAATGAACAAAATAATTTTACATTTTTTGTTTTTCTTTGATACAATGAAATTGGCTTTACATTAGATGGTAAAACATCTAGATTTACTTCTCCGCCACCTTTAGGATAATAACCACGTTTGATTAATTTAATTGAAAATTTAATTCCCATCCTTGAATATGCTTCTCTTAAAACATATTGTGTATAGTCAATTGTTGGACTCCACAGAGTATCTGTCCCTCCTTTGATTGTTAAATTTAATTTTTTTTGACAAATTGCTGCTACTGGAATCAATACTTGTAGTACTAAAGATATACTTCCAGCTGTTCCAACATCTTCTACTAAATTGCAGCTTTTTACATCTCTTGGAACAAATTTTAAACTTGTTGATCCTATTTTTGCCCCTTCTACATCTGCATCACAAATTTTTTGAAGAATTTTTATCGCTGTAAGATGTTGCGGTCTTAATCCTGGAATCTTTCTATTTTTTCTAATATTTTCTATAATTATAGGTCGTTTTGTAATACATGATAGTGTTATTGCGGTACGAATTATTTGTCCTCCACCCTCACCAAATTCACCATTAATTTTTAGAAAATCCATCTGTTTCTACTCTAATTCAACGCTTTATGATAGTTTTTTAAAAAGAAATTCTCTAATCTTTTTGTATGAATGGACTATTAATAGGAAGATTTCAACCATTTCACTTAGGTCATCTTGATGCTTTACGTTTTGCATTATCTAAAGTTGATAAATTATGGATAGGATTAGGTAGCTCCAACAAACCCTTACAAAAAAACAATCCTTTTTCAGCTGAAGAACGAAAAGAAATGATTTTATCTTCAATTGATGAATCTATGAAACAAAGAATTCAAATCTATTTTATTCCAGATTTAGAAAATCACATGAAATGGATTGAACTTATTGATTCACTAGTTCCAAAATTTGATACTGTTTTCACTAATGATGAATTAACTAGACATCTTTATTCAAAACGTGATGTTGAAGTTTTACCAATACCCTTTGTTAAAAGAGATATTCTTTCTGGAACAAATATTCGAAATATGATAATAACCGATCAAAAATGGGAGGATCTTGTACCTGAAGGAACAAAAAATTTTTTGTATAAAACTAGTGCCAAGCAACGTTTGAAAAATCTCTAATTATAAATAAACCCCATGAGAAACTTACGTTAGAGATAAAAATTGGAATACTTGTCAATGCTTCCTGGTCCTACAAATGTACCTAATAGAGTTATGAGAGCAATGCTTGCCCCCATCATTAATCACCGAAGTGATGATTTTGTTGAATTATACACAGATGTAGTTGAAAAAACACAACAGGTTTTTCACACACAAAATGATGTAGTAGCATTATCTGCATCAGGAACTGGAGCAGTTGAAGCAAGTGTAGTAAATATTGTAAAAAAAGGTGATAAAATTATTATTCCTGTTAATGGAGAATTTAGTAGTAGACTTGCAGAATTAATTGAAGCTCAAGGAGCTCATGTAGTAAAACTTCAAACTCCTCCAGGAGAAAATGCAACTTTTGATCAAATAAAAGAAGCATTTGATAATAATAAAGATGTTAAAGCATTCTACGTAGTTCACAATGAAACCTCTACTGGAACAATGGTAAATTATCTTGATAGAATATCTGATTTAACATCACGTAATGATGCAATGTACATTGTAGATTCTGTTTCTTTACTTGGAGGTGTTAATCTTCCAGTTGACAAATGGAATATTGATGTATGTATGACAGGAGCCCAAAAAGCAATTGCTGCACCTCCTGGAATTTCTCCAATATCTGTTAGTCCTAAAGCTAAAAAATACATGATTGCAAATCCACCCACAACAATGTACTTTAATTTATCAAGATATTTCAAATATTATGAAGAATCAAAACATACTCCATTCACTCCGGCATTACCTTTACTTTATGCATACAGAGAAGCATTAACCATTATGTTGGAAGAAGGACTTGAAAATGTATACAAACGTCATAAGGTTTGTTCTGATGCTCTGTATTCTAGTCTAAGTGCAATTGGTCTTACACCGTTTGCAAAAAAAGAAGATCGTTCAATCTCAATTATTGCATTAAACTATTTGGATGGTTTAGAAGATAAAACTTTTAGAGATACACTAGCTGATAAATTCAAAGTGTTAGTCGCTGGAGGATTTGGAAATCTTAAAGGTAAAGTATTCAGAGTTGGATGCATGGGCGAAGTTAACAAATATCATGTAATGAGAACAGTCTCTGCAATTTCATCGACATTAGCTATGATGGGATATGATACTGATGCCCAAGCAGGTCTCAAAACAGCAGAAGAAAAACTCAAAGCTCTCTAATTCATGTTAACTTAATATAAGGAAATTCGAGACCGATCACATTGACTTTCAATAAAGGTTCATTGATACTAATAGATTATACTGCTAAGGTTAAAGACAGTACTGAGATTTTTGATACCACTATTGAAGAAGATGCAAAAAAACATTCTATTCATGAACAAAATGTAAAATATCAGCCAAAACTTGTTTCAATCGGCGAAGTATCTTATCCTGTTCTTAAGGGATTAGATGAAGCACTAGCTAAAACAACAGTTGGAGACAAACTTACAGTTGAAGTCACACCAGACAAGGGATTTGGTGAAAGAGACTCTGGTAAAGTTAGAATGATTCCTACTCGAAAACTCGGTGAAGATGCAGAAAAAGTTTCTGTAGGAGATACAATTGAAGTTGATAATAAAAGAGGAATTATAAGATTTATTGGTTCAGGAAGAGTCCAAATTGACTACAACCATAGATACGCAGGTAAAACAATTCTTTATGATGTTAACGTAGTAAAATCACTTGATTCTCCAAATGATAAAGTAGATGGAATTCTAAAAAATAGGTTACCATTAGAAGATTCTAAAATTACATTTGAATTAAAGGACAAAGAAGTAAACATTACAATTCCAGAAGAGATATTGAGAGCAGATGGACTTCAAATAATGAAACATTTCATTCAATTAGATATTTTCAAGTTTGTTCCATCTTTAGAGAAAGTCAACTTTGTTGAAACACATGTAAACAAACAAACTCAGATAAAGAAAACTGAAACCAAAGAACAAACATCTGAAGTAAAAACAGTTTAAGTCAAATTACATTTGTACTCTTTGCAAGATTCAATGCTTTTCTCTCTGTCATCTCAATTTCTTTTAAAATAGTATATCTTTCAGGTCTTAATTCTTGTGCAATCATAAGAGCAGTAACAACTTCATCTGATTTTAACCCGACTTGTTTAGCTGAAGTAGGTGCACCAACATCTTTCAAAGTTTTTGCAATTTTTTTCCAATCTTGACCTTGTAACTTGGCCATCATGATAGATCCAATGCCGCATTTTTCTCCATGTAGTCCTCTTCCTGGTGCAATCTTATCTAAAGCATGAGAAAAAAGATGTTCTGCTCCTGAACATGGTCTACTGCTACCTGCAATACATGATGCAACTCCTGCACTAATCAGCGCTTCGACAATTATCCTTGCATCAAGTCCATTCTTAGCATAATGACTTGAATTTTCCATAACTATTTTTGCACTCATCAAAGCCAAATCTGCAGAATACCTACCATAATATTCACCAGTTTTTTCATGTCCTAACTGCCAATCTTTAACCGCTATAATATTTGCAATAAGATCTCCACAACCACTTGCTAAAAGTTTTGCAGGAGCTTTACGTATAATATCAATATCTACAAAGACTCCTAACGGTGCGGATGCAACAATCGAATGTGGTTTATCACTAACAACAGAAACAAATGGACTTGCCATTCCATCATGTGATGCAGCTGTTGGCATACTCACAAATGGCTTGTCAAGATTATATGCGATCATTTTGGCAGTATCTACAGAACGACCTCCTCCAATACCTGCAATCAGATCACTTTGATCTTTTTTTACATCTTTTTGAATCTGATTGATAGCTGTAATTGTATTATCTCCAGACGCATGCCAAACAAATTTTATTTTATTAGATTTTAGTGAATCTTCGATTTTTTTCTTAATGATCTTCTTTACATTTGTTCCACTGATCAACGAAACTCTTTTCGGTTTATTGAGCGAATTTACAAATCTCCCAAAATCACCTATATTTTTCTCCCCGATCTCAATGAGCCTAGGTAATTCCATCGTATGCGATTGCATGCGATCATGACTTTTTGTCATTATTTATCATTTCAATGAAACAAAAAGTTATTTAAAAGGGTGCCATGCATTTCCTATTATCTCTAATAGGTGTATTTTGTCAAATAACGTTGAAGAAAAAATTCTGCATGGGACTACCACTGTAGGTATCAAGGCTACCGACGGTGTTGTATTATGTGCCGATATGAGAGCCAGCGCAGGATATTTTATTGCAAACAATAACACTATGAAAATTCAAAAAATTGATGAACATGTAGGCTTGACTTTAGCTGGTGGAGTGGCTGATGCACAAAACATCGTAGATATCCTCCGTTATCATTCAAATCTCCACAGGGTAGAAAAACAACAACCAATTTCAATTCATTCACTAGCTAGACTTTGCTCTCTCATATTTCATCAAAATCGTGGTTATCCGTTTATGGCAGATATTCTTGTTGGCGGTTATGATGCAAATGGACCTGCATTATTTAACATCGACATGTTTGGCTCAGTTGAAGAAAAATCTTATGTGACAACAGGTAGCGGTTCTCCTGTAGCATATGGTTTGTTAGAAGAAGAATATAGATCTGATCTAACAATAGAAGAAGCAAAAAAAATAGCTCTAAGAGCAGTAAAAGCCGCAATAGTTAGAAACATCGGTACTGGTGATGGAATTAACATCGCAGTTATGGATAAAGACGGATTCCGTCTATTGACTGATGAACAAAAGAAAGCAGTCATCGAACTTTAGTGATTTAATGCAAAGAAAACAGCAACAAAAAGAATTACCTCCTAGCCAAAATATGATGGCCACCATACTGCAAAGTATACCCAAAGAAGCTAAGGTAACAAAAATAGAATATGAAGGACCACGAATTGCTTTGTATACAAATGCCCCACGTTATCTAATGGAAAACAACGAATTAATTTCGAATCTTGTTAATATAATAAAAAAAAGAATTGTTATACGAACTGATGAATCTATCAGAAAATCAGAAGAAGATGCAAGAAAAATTCTAGCAGAATGTATTCCAAAAGATGCAAATTTTCAAGGGGCATTCTTTGACACTGCTACAGGCGAAGTCTCAATTGAAGCTAAAAGACCTTGGTTACTACAAAGAGATGCAAAAGAATTCAATCATGCTGAAATAACTGAAAAAATAGGTTGGAAACTACGTATAAGAAAAGCTACTACCATACCATCACGTACTATTCAAACAATAAATGCAACTCTCAAACTCACATCTGCTGAACGAAGTAAGCAATTCAAACAAATTGGAGATGAGATATTTAGACCTCGACTAGCACAAAAATCTGAAATATCTCTCGTAACTCTTGGTGGCTTTAGCCAAGTAGGACGATCTAGTATGTTATTATCTACTCCTGAAAGTAAAATTCTAGTAGACTGTGGTATTAATCCTGGCGCAAAACATCCAATGGATTCATTTCCTAGATTAGATTTTCTTGATATTACATTAGATGAACTTGATGCAATAGTAATTGGTCATGCACATTTAGATCACACTGGATTCTTACCTGCCTTATGCAAATTTGGTTACAAGGGACCAATCTATTGTACTGAACCAACACTCCCAATGATGAATCTTATTCAATTAGATGCAATCAAAGTTGCTGCTGCACAAGGTAGAACTCCAATATATTCAGAAAGAGATGTGAAACAAATCATGAAACAGGCAATAACTCTACCATATGGCACTGTTACTGATATTTCTCCTGATATTAAACTGGTTTTTGCAAATGCAGGTCATATTCTAGGTTCTGCACTATGTCATTTCCACATTGGAAATGGTGATCATAATTTTGTTTATTCTGGTGATATTAAGTTTGGAAAAAGTATTTTGTTTGAAGCAGCAAGCTGGAATTTCCCTAGGGTGGAAACTTTATTGATTGAAAGCACATATGGTGCAAAAGAAGACATTCAACCAACTAGACAAGAAGTAGAATCTGCTTTCATTAATGCCGTAAACAATACTCTTGCTGATGGAGGAAAAGTTCTCATTCCTATTCCTGCAGTTGGTCGTGCTCAAGAAATTATGATGGTAATTGATCATTACATGAAATCTGGTGAAATGGTTGAAGCACCTGTTTTTACAGAAGGTATGATTTCAGAAGCTTCAGCAATTCATGAAGCATATCCTGAATATCTGGCTAGAGAACTAAAACAAAAAATCTTGGAAACTGATGATAATCCATTTGATTCAGAATACTTTACAAATATTGAACACGCTGATGCAAGAGAAGAGCCAATGAGAGATAACTCACCTTGCATTATTTTGGCAACATCTGGAATGTTAGAAGGTGGACCAGTTTTAGAATATTTCAAAAATATTGCACCTGATAAAAAGAACAAAGTTTTGTTCGTTTCATATCAGGTTAATGGAACCATGGGAAGAAGAGTTTTGGATGGTTCAAAACAAGTTACTATGCTGGGTAAAGAAGGAAAAGTTGAAGTTGTTACAATAAATTGCAGTGTTGAAAAACTTGATGGATTCAGTGGACATAGTGATTATAACCAACTGATGTCTTTTGTTCAAAGACTTAGACCAAAACTTCGTAGAGTACTTGTAAATCACGGAGAACGAAGAAAATCAGAAAACTTGGCAATGAATATAAGAAGAATGTTTAGAGTTCCTGCTCATTATCCTCAAGTTCAAGAAGCAATAAAACTATTTTAGATCGTATTCTGGTTTCCAGATTTTGATACTAGATGGTGCTACAATAATTCTTTCTTCACCTAATCTTGCAATATCCGCACCTTCAGTTTTTGCAATAGAATACAATTCCTCAACTACTTTTCGAAGTTGTTCCACATCTTTTTGAGCCAATGGTGTAACTCTGAGAATTAAAATCATCTCTTTTTTGATGTCTTCTTTTATCGAATGAATATCACTAATATCTCGTATAGTGATGGCTTTCAAATAGGTGGGATTTTCTTGTTTTTGCATCCTTGAGTAAAATGCGATCTACCCCTTCAAAAACTCTTCCTTAGTTTTAACTAATTTTAAAAAATTCTCATGCCTAAATTCTAAATTTAATGTATGATTCTTCTTCGGCATGCTGTGTAATAATTTCTTCTTTTGTATTATTCTTATTGATAATAACTGATGCTTGTTCTCCTTTTGGTGCATCTGAATATCTTAAGGTAATAGAAGATGCAAATTTCACATACGCGTCTGCGTTTTTTCCACGTAAAATTGAAACTGGTCCCATATGATCACGAGCCTGAAATAAAATATCTCCTGGTAACGCAATTGCCTTTATCATTTCGTTTTCATCTTTATTTCTTCCAACAACAAATTTAGTTTGTTCATCTAATCTGAAATGTCTTCCAATCTTTAACAAATCAACATCATTTATTGTAGGAGTTTCAGTATGTGCAAACAAATCTTTTGCACGTAATCCAAATGATGGATCAGTTAAAAGACATCCACCACCTGCATTTGGTGGATTTTCAATTCCGTATTTTTTTGCCATATCTAATTGCGCTCTTCTAGTTCTTCCTTTAATCATTCCAAGATTTTCTCTTTTGATCAGTCCATTTCTCTCAGGATCTGTTTCTGGAAGTAATGCTGCAGATAATGGTCTAACAATTTTTCCTACAAGACCTGATGCTTTTTCAATAGTTCTTAATGCAGGACCATGTTGACTCATTGGTCTTTGTCCCAATACTTCTCCTGAAATTATAAATTCAGCTCCAATCTCATCCATGTGTTTTTTTGCAGCGTCAAACATCATAGCTCTACAATCTATACATGGATTAAATCCAGAACCAATACCATATTTTGGATGTTTTAACATCTCAATGTATTCATCACCAAGATATACTGTTTTTAAATTGACATTAAGATCGTCTGCTCTTTCTCTAATCTCAAAACCACAACCTCTACCACAATCAAAATCACAAAAAGGAGTCTTTATTGCAACAGCTGAAACTTCAAAGCCTTGTTCTTGCATCATTCTTATTGCAAGCTGACTATCTAAACCACCAGATAGTAAAGCAACTACTTTCTTTTTTTCTTCTGTCACAATCATAAAAATTAAAATTCCAATATACAAACTTTACATCATACATAAATTGAGAAACGATATGATATTTTTTTGTGAAGGAACGAAGAAAAAATCTTCTCAAATTCGCTCAAAAGATCGACTGTGATACACTAGTCACATTTGAGCCTGAAAATTTATTTTACATGACTGGATTCTGGGGTGAAGCTATTGGAATGTTGGAAAAAGGTGGAAAAACTACCATAATTGCTCCGGAACTTGAAGTTGGTCGTGTCAAAGAAGAATCTGAAGACTGTGACATAATTACAGCCGAACGAGGTATGGGCTTAATTTCTTCATTAACTAATAAAATCAAAAAAAAGAAAGTTTGTACTGATTGCCAAAATTATTCTATAGTGACATCTCTCAAAAAATCCATCCCTACAATAAAATCATCTACGGAACCATTTTACAATTCTCGTATAATCAAAGATGAAAAAGAGATCGATATTCTAAAAAAAGCTTCAAAAATAATTGATGAAATGTATGATATTTGTTATAAAAAAATGAAAGTAGGCCAAAAAGAATCTGAAATACAAACAATCTTGATGTCATATGCAATGGAGCACAAAATGTTTGATACTGGATACAAGTCTACTCTTAACCCTTTGATTATAGCTGGAGGACCAAATGGATCTTTACCACATGCACAAGTAACTGATAGAAAATTCAAAAAAGGAGATCTTGTAGTTGTTGATCTTACATTAAGATATAAAGGATATGTTTCAGATGCAACCAGAACATTTGCAATTGGAAAAATATCATCTCAGGAAAAACAAGTTTATGAAATTGTAAAAGAATCACAAAAACTTGGATTAGAAGCTGTTAAACCAAATGTAGATTGTAAAGATGTAGATTTTGCATGTAGAAAATATATTGATGAACAAAACTATGGGCAATATTTTATTCATTCAACAGGTCATGGTATAGGACTAGAAGTTCATGAGTTACCTACTATTTCATACAGAAGCGATACCAAACTAAAAGAAAATATGGCAATTACAGTAGAACCTGGAATCTACATACCAAATAAATTTGGAGTTAGAATTGAAGATTCTTTAATTGTAAAAGATAAATCCATTATTCTACACAAATTTACAAAAGATCTAATTACTATCTAATTTTAATCATAATAGTTTACAATATCAATCACATGTTTTGCATTTGAATTTTTAGCCTCGATTTCTTTTGTATCTTGATTTACATTCCAAACATACTCTGTCTTTCCTTTATAGGATTCAAATGTCAAAATCACTTTGTAAATATTTTCAGTAGATTCATCTGCACTAGAAACAACAAGATCTACTTTTGTCTTTTTATTATCATATATTTTTTCATTAGGATAATCGGTTGCAATTTGTTCAGTTATAGAATTCATTACAGTTAATCCTTTTTCATTTGGACCATTATACGACATTAAAATTTCCACAATTTCTTTTTGTTTATCTGTTAAATTATCTGGAAAACTACTTTGTAAATCACCTTTTGTTAATTCTGGAACTACAAAAATCACAAATATTGCTATTATGCCTAGATAAATTGGGGCTCTATTTTTTAGAAATGCCTTAAAATCTGATTTTTTTGGTTTTCTTTCTTTCTTTTTGTTATCTTTGTCCATTTTATTTCCTTGTTATCAATTAGTATTTTGCAGTTAAAATTAAAACTTGCCAAGGAAATACAATCATCCCATTTTTTTTAGTATGTGGAATGGTATTTTGTTTGACTACTTGTTTCAATTCTTTTCTTTTAGATGTATTTAGTGAATTTAATTTTTCTTTGAGTGGTTTGGCAATGTATTTTAGATAATTTCCCCAATAATCATCAAAGTTTCCTGGACTATAACTAAAAGTAAAATCCTTTATTGAAATTTTTGAGAATCCTGCCTTTCTAACTTCGTTATCTAACGTACTTTTTGTTCCAAATCTATCCATATTAGGTGAACCAGGTGGTACATAATCTGGAATAAATTCTGTTATGGCATCTAAAATATTACTAAAAAATGGCACTTTATCCTTATGACCATGAACCGATATTCCAAGTGTTCCTGTTTTTTTGAGGCTATTTCTAATGTTTTTTAATGCGTTTTGTGCATTAGGGAAAAAAAATAATGCATACTGGCATGTTGCAATATCAAATTTATGAGAAAAACTAAATTTTTCAGCATCAATATTTACAAAATCTAAATTAGATTTTGCACCATTCCATTTCTTTGCAATTTTAATTGCAGTAACTGACGCATCTGCTCCAACAACGTATCCTGAATTTCCAACTTTATCTCTAATTTTTTTTGTGACTACTCCAGTACCACATGCAAGATCTAAGACACTATTGCCTTTACTTACATTAACTAGATGAACTAATTTAGAGGTACTCTGAAATGGACCTTCATTAACACTTGCCCATCTTTTATGGTATCGTGGTGCTATTTCATTCCATATTTTCATATTTCTTTGCTTATACTCTGTATGATTGAATTTCACCATGTCTTTGTTAACTCATGATGTATTTTATGTAATCTCTTTAAAATCCGATTGAAGTGTTCTTCCTGTTTCATGAAAATATTTATGTTCAATTTCTTTTAATTTTTCTGATATTTTTTTATTTTTTGCTTTTTTTATCTTTAATTTAATTTCTTTATATTCAGCAACAAGTTTTCTCATTTCAGATTTTTTCATTTCAAATTTTTAACTGCTGTTCAATTTCTTTTCTAATAAATTTAGCAATTTTTTCTTTTTTCATCCACTTTGAAGAAATTACTTTATGTGAATTTATAATTAATACTTCATTACTTTCAGGATTCTTCCTATATCTAATTGAGCCGATATCGTTTGCCACGATCATATCTGCAGATGATTCATTCATTTTTTTCTTAGCTGATATGATCAACTCTTTTTTTGAAAGATTTGTCTCTGCTTTGAAACCAACCAAAAAAACATTTTTTTGATATCTTTTAATCTGATTAATGATTTTTGGTGTCTTTTTGAGGCTAATTTTTATTTTATTTTTGGTACTTTTTATTTTGTTTTTACTAGTATTTTCTGGAGTATAATCTGATACTGCAGCTGCCATTATTACTATGTCGAATTTTTTACGCATTTCTTTTTTTACAACATTAAACATTTCTTTGCTTGTAGAAATTTTAATTATTTTTGCACCTTTTGGTGGTTTTTCAATTCCAGGACCATAAACTAAAGTAACTCTAGCTCCTGAGGAAATTAATTCCGAAGCTAACAATATTCCAGTTTTTCCTGAACTTTGATTTGTAATTATGCGAATAGGATCAATATATTCAATTGTTGGTCCTGCAGTAATTAACACTTTTTTATTTTTTAAAATAGATGAAAATCCAAATTTTCTTAACACATATTCCAAAACATCTTCTGGTTCAGATGCTTTTGCTTTTCCTTCAATCATATGTGGTGTTAGAAATTCAATTTTATTTTTTAAAAAATCTATATTCTTTTTTACAGCTGCATTATCATACATAGATGCATGCATAGCAAGACACATCAAAATTGGAATCTTTGAGCCAAATCCTACTGTAAGAACTGTAGATATTGGTGTATCATCAATACCATTAGCTAATTTTCCAAGTGTATTTGCAGTAGCTGGATAAACTATGATAAGATCTGATTGATTATAATCTGCTAATCTAATATGTTCTAATTCTCCTGTTAATTTCGTTATAACTTCATTTCCAGTTGCCCACTTGAAATAATCTGGCTGTACGAGTTTTGTGACTGCATTACTTGTAACACATGTAACATCAGCACCATGTCTCATTAGTAATCTTGCTAACTCAATTGCTTTGTATGCTGCAACACTTCCTGCAACACAAAGAACAATTTTTCTCTCAGAGAGCTCAACACCATAAGAACCTACAATATCTAATGAAGGGTGATTCTTTTTCTTGATAATTATCTTTTTAACTGCCAATTTGCTCTCGTAATTTTTTAAATTCATCATCATCCATTGAAAACCAATTCTCTTGAGCAGGAAACATGCCTAATTCTACATCCTTTTTATAATTTTCAAGCGCTTTTACAATATCCTCAGATAAATTCAAGTATCTTTTTGCAAATCTTGGTTTAATTTTTTCAAACATACCCAATAAATCTTGCACAACTAATATCTGACCATTACAACCAACACCAGAACCAATTCCAATAGTAGGTACACTAACAGTTTCAGAAATTATTTGTGCAACTTCATGACTTATCATTTCTAATGTAATACTGAATACACCTGCTTCTTCAAGCTCTTTTGCATCTTCGATTAATTTTATTGCAGTATCTTTTGTTCTTCCTTGTACTTTGTATCCTTCTGATAACATTGTTGTTTGTGGTTGTAAACCAATGTGACCCATTACTGGAATTCCAACATCTACAATTGCACTGATCGTTTCTGATATGGAAATTCCACCCTCAAGCTTGACTGCATCAGCTCCTGCTTTTATTAACCTTCCAGAATTTTTTATTGCATCTTCAATACTTGCTTGATATGACATAAATGGTAAATCTGCAACCAGTAAAGCATTTTTTCTTGCTCTACTAACTGCTTCAGTAAATATACACATTTGATCCATTGTTACAGGAATAGTGTTTTCATAACCAAGCATTACCATTCCTGCACTATCTCCAACAAGTAGTATATCTATTCCAGATTTATCGCATAATGATGCAAGTGTATAGTCATAACTTGTAATTGCTGAGATCTTTTTCCCTTCTTTTTTCATTTTAATAATATCGTAAACTGATTTATGCAATATGTGACCTCTTTGTTAGATTATCTCTAATTTCAATAATGTTATCTGAGAGATTTTTTTTGTTATTAAAGTCCTTAACAATTTTTCCAAGTATTTTCTTATTTTTGTTTGATAATTTTTTACATGTTATAGTTAACAAATCTATTGCTCGTGTAACGTTATCTACTATTGTTATGTTGGCAGTTTGTGAAGTTCTTGAAAGCGGATTTAGATCAAATGTTATGACTATTTTTCCCGATCTTCTTAATGCCATAGTTCTATCCCCATCTTCTAATGGAACAATCACGACATCTGCTGTAAAAATCCCATTTTTATCAACTATTCTTCTTGCTGAATCCAGTCCTGATAATGTAGTTGATGAATTACGATTTATACCTAAAATCTCCTTTGCACCACTCTTTTTGAGGATCTTTACGATATTCTGCTTTCGTTTCTCATTTGCATAAAACAGATTTACTTCAATTTTTGCCCTTGATGTATTGGCAAGCCTGACTATTTCTTTTGGACATAATGCAGCAATATTGCCATTGACAGAGATTACAGGTAAATCTGCTAAAAGAATTTGTGCAGCAGCTGCTTTGATTGCTAGTTTTGCAGTCTTGTTTGTTTTTTCACCAAGTAAATAATCAAAAGCTTCGCCTCTACCATGTGCTAAGAGACCTTCTTTAGCTACTAATCCATGATCAAATCCAGTAACAAGTTTTTCTCGAATTAAAAGAGACTTTACTCTAGGATGAGATTTTGGAATTAAAGACATTAACATTCAATTAATTACTGAGTACTCTTGCTCCCTGATTATCTAATTCTGATCTTATAATTATTCCTTCAGGATACTTTTCTAAAATTTGTAAAACATGATTTTCTTTTTCTTTTGGTATCATTGTAAATACAGTTTCACCAAATAGTGCAACACCACATTTTATTCCATTTGAAGCTAATTCTTGAATTAAATTTTCCATTCTTAAAGTCATTACTTGAACATATTTTGCAAATTCCAAAGACATATCCTGAAAATGTTCATAGTTCTTTGATTCTAATAGCCTATTTACCATTTTTCCACCAAGACCATTAATTTGAGAAAGACGTTCTTTGATGAACTTATTTGTTGAAATTGGTGAAAAACAAATCATAATTATAGAAATATCTTTTATGTTTATTTTTTCTACTTGACCTATTCCTGGTGCTCCTGGTTTAATTCTTATTTCAAAACCACCATGATATGATGCCAAAACATCACCCAACCCTGTCTTGCAATTTATCTCAGCATTATGTGCAATCTGACCAATGATTGTCGGTTCTAATCTTGTTTTAAGAACATGATCTAGTGCATATGATAATGACAATGCAACAGCACTGCTAGAACCTAAACCATATCCAACTGGTATGGTGATCTCATGCTGAATATCAAAAAATATATTTTCAAAATTTCCGAGCTTTAAAAATTCATTTAATACATATTCTGAAACATCGGTCTTATCTGATTGATAACCTATAGTAGTAATTTTAAAGTTAGAATTTTGATCAATTTTAGGTAAAATATTGATATGAGTAGTAACGCCTTCTCTAATTGAAAATCCTGCTCCCATAGAACCTAATTTTTCAGGGTTTTTTTGATTATCTTTCTCTAAGTAAGCTTTGAAAAAACCTGTAATATGTGCAGGACAAAATGCAGTTGCCTCCATTGATCTCAGTTTAAATTTTACATAAAATATAAGAATATGGCTTAAATTAATTAAATTAGTATAAATTGACTAAATTTATTCGACGCCTGCAAAGGATTGGTAGTAGTATTCTAGTTTCATTACCTAAAGAATGGATAGTTGCCAATAATTTAGATAAAGGTAGCCAAGTTGAGCTTGAAACAGGACAAGATACCATCTCAATTTCTGCAAACAAAGAAATGCGTCCTACAAAAGAACTTGTAATTTCATATCCATTACCTAAAGATGAAAATATTGTAGCTGACATCACTGGAGCTTATCTTTTAGGATATGACGTTATTCAAATTACTTCAAAATCAATCATACCAGGTGAGGATAGAGAACAAATTAGAAATTCAATGAGACGATTAGTTGGTATGGAGATTATTGAAGAAGATGCCTCAAATATTAATATGCAATTTCTTTTAGATGCCACAACCCTAAATCCAGAAAAAATTCTAAAAAGAATGAGTTCTATTGCACTTGGAATGTATGATGATGTATCAAATGGATTAATTTTAGATGATAAATCAAATTTGCAAACATTATCAAAAAGAGATGTTGAGGTTAATAGACAATATTTTCTTCTTGTACGTTTAATCAGGAGTACACTTGTTGATAAAAGATTAGCTAATGTATTTAATTTAGAAAATATTGATATTTTAGATTATAGAGTAGCTGCTAATCTTTTAGAAAATGCGGGTGATACAATAGTAGAGCTTGCTGATTTTATTTATGACTCTTCTTTATCTAATGAACATTTGAAGAAAATTTTTGATGTAGTACAAAATTTTAATATTCTTGCAGAAAAATCTATTGATGCATTTATCAAACCTGATAGACGTTTAGCCATAGAAGCTATATTATTACATAAAAAATACCAGGAAAATCTTTCTAAACTCCGAAGTACAATAGGAAATAAAAAACAAATTCCTATTGATCTTCTTGATCTTGTTTATATGTTTGAACGAATTGCAAAATCTTGGGCTGATATTGTAGATCTTGTAAAGCCCATTTACAATAAATAATTAATATAATTTCTTTTTGGCAGCATATGTTAATACTGCACAAATTGTTTTTGAATCTTGAATTTTTCCATTTTTTATCATTAAAATCACTTTTTCAAGATCTATCTTTACAACAGATAATATTTCATCTTCATCTAATTTTAAATCTGTAATTTTCTTTAATCCTGAGGCTACAAAGCAGTGAATAGCCTCAGTATTGTAGCCTATGGATGGATAGTAGGTAATTAGCGGTGTCATTTTTTTAGCTCTATACCCTGTTTCTTCTTCTAATTCTCTAAATGCGCATTTCTTTGGGTCTTCTCTTTTTTCTAGTGTTCCTGCAGGAATTTCAATTACATAACCATGAGGAAACCTATGTTGTTTTACAAGAATTACTTTGTTATTTTCATCAAATGCTAACATTGCAGCTGCTCCTCTATGCTCTATCATCTCTCGTTTTACTTTTCTACCCTCAATTACTAAATCATAAATACTAAGACCTAAAATTTTACCTTCATAGATCTTTTTCTTTTTCATACCAGAGTCTAAATTTTCTTATTATTTAATTTGTTTGATATGAAAGATGAAGTGTAGATGATTTCTTAGCATCGTTGATAGCTTGCTCTAACCATTTTAATGGAAAAGATATCCTTTTTGGAATAAATAGATCTGCAGACATTACACCATCCATATTTCTAACTCTTTGAGTTAATTCATCCATTTCAAATATATCGTGACTATACATGAATAATACAATTTGATTTTTTGCAATAAATGGTATCTGCATAAATGACTCATAAAACTCATCATTCATTTTTTCTAATATTTCTCTAAGATCTCCATCAATCCATGCAAGTATGGCATGTGGAATAAAGTCTTCAATTTTTGTTGGATCATAAATCACTGTAAATTGAATACCATCATTTTCTTGTAATTTATCAATACATCTTGTAACTGTTTTTGTAGATAAACCTATGTCTTTTGATATCTTTTCAATTTTTTGTCTTGGTTCGTTTATTAATTGTTCTAAAATTTCTAAATCTGTTTTAGTTAAATTGGAATTAAATCCTGGATTTTCTGCTTCAAAAATAGATAATACTTTAACATCTTTCATTAATTTATTTGCAAGTGTGATTTTTTGTTGTAAATTTTCTTTTATTACAATACTACAAACTGTAATTCCACCAACACATGGTACAACAAAAAATGGCTCTCCGACTAAACTAATTTGCTCTAAAATCTCTTTGATGTTTTGACCTGAAACTACTATGTATAATACACCTAGTCCCAAAACTGGCGGCTCAACTTTAATAGTAAATTTCTCAATTATTTTCCGCTTCTGCATTTTTTTAATTCGTGCTCTAACTGCACCTCCTGAAATTCCTAATTCTTTTCCAATCTGTCTATCTGCTTCTCTACAATTATTCAAGAGCCTACTTAGAATTTTTATATCTAAATTGTCCAATCTCTCACCTAAATCAATCTCATAATGTTTGTAAATAACTAATAAAATATAAAATTGTCTATACTGTTAGCACTATATATAAAATACATTAAATATTAGACTATTTCTAATCTTCTTGTGGAATACAGATTTCGTTTAGCAAAAAGAATGCTATTCAACAAAAAAGGAAGTCTCATTGGTGCAGTTTTAGCGGTGACAATTGGAATTTTGGTAATTCATGTTAATTTTGTAATTTTTCAGGGATTATTTGATGCAATTGTTAGAGATATCTCAAATTATAGAAACGGTGATGTTCTAATTACAGACGAGGAAGATTATATCGATATATCAGATCAAGCATTAGTTAATTGGTTTGAAAGAATCCCATATGTAGAAGCGGCTACTCCACGGTTGTCATCGACGGCGTCAATTAACATGACAAAATTTGGAACATTACACGAAGAAACAAGAATTTCTATTGTGGGAGTTGATCCATTACGAGATATTCGAGCTTCTACTGTTCATGAGACTGTATCTGATGGACAATATGTTTTTTCAAGAAATTCTATTGTGCTAGGTTCTAATGTCGCAAAAGATCTTGGAGGTGCTCAGGTAGGTGATAGTATAAAATTAAAGATTGTTGATAGATACGGACAGGATCAAATTAAGAGATTTGTAGTTACTGGAATAGCAAAATCGCCTGGCGGTCAAGGCTTTGATTATAGTGTAGTTGTTCACATTGACACTTTACGCGATTTAATGAATAGACATGGTGATACAGGTTCAATTATGGTAAAACTAAAAGATCCATCTAAAGCAAGTGATGTAAAAAATTTCTTTTTAGCTTCTTTTCCTAATGATGATTTTGTTGCAGAAACAATAGAAGAATCTGCTGAACAGCAACTAGCGGGATTTAGATCTGGTATTGCAATGATAAACATGATTGGATATTTTGGAATGATGTCATCCGCATTTGCTATTGTTACAATTCAAATGATGCTAGTTAATGGAAAAACTAGAGAAATAGGTGTAATGAGATCAATAGGTGCAACAAGAAAAGATATTTTGCTTATTTTTATTTTTCAGGGAATGATAATTGGTGCAATTGGTGCTGGAGTTGGGACTGCAGCAGGATTAGGTTACACATTTTATGCAAAGGAAACAAAAATGTCATTCAATAATAGCCTCCCACTAGAAGTGAGCTACAATTGGGAAAAAATTATTCAGACAGCTGTATTATCGTTTATTTTAGCAATAATTGCTTCACTATACCCATCATATAGAGCGACTAAATTATTACCAGTGGAGGCAATGAGAAATGTCTAAAGTACTTGAAATTATTAATCTAAGTAAAATTTATGGAACAGGAGAAAACAAGGTAAAGGCATTAGATAATGTATCACTTTCAATTGAAAAAGGCGAATTTGTATTAATTGTAGGTAGCTCCGGTTCGGGAAAATCAACTCTACTTAACATGATAGGACTATTAGATCGTCCTACAAATGGCAAGGTCTTCATTGATAGAACAGATACAACAAATCTATCAGATAACAAAATCTCGTCATTTAGAAACAAAAAATTAGGATTCATTTTTCAATTCTCAAATCTATTAACTGATTTGACTGTTCTTGAAAATGTATTATTGCCAAGAGAAATTGCAGGAACCACTGATTCTGCAGAAAAAAATGCTAGAGAATTACTAAAAGCAGTTGGATTAGATGATCAAATGGATAAAAGAGCAAATAAAATTTCAGGTGGACAAGCACAAAGAGCGGCAATTGCTAGAGGATTGATAAATAATCCTTCAATTGTTTTAGCTGATGAACCAACTGGTAACTTGGATTCTGTTACATCTGAAAAAATAATTCAATTAATGAAATCAATGGCAAAAAAACTAAATCAAACATTCATTGTTGTTACTCACGACAGACAACATTTTGGAGATGTTGATAGAGTGATTACAATTAAAGATGGAAAGGCATTTGAAGGAAATTTACCATCTGAGATGGAGGTTTTGGCATGATAAATTATAAGATTTTATTTTCATTAGCAATATTGTTTCTTATTCCATTAATGACAGATAATTCATTTGCTCAAATTAAATCGGGCGGTTTTGGTCAGTCTCCATTTGAAAGAGAATTTGGAGATGTAAAATTTCTTAATGCCTATTTTGGAACTATTGATGAAAAAATCGAGATTGATCCTGGAGATGAAAATGTACCATTTACAGTAGTATTTGCAAATGTAGGCACACAAGATATTACTGGAATCAAAGGACAGCTATCTCTTCCTATGGGATTTTCCGCAGCAGATGGACATGGTTCATTAATTATTGCTGATAGTAATTCTAATTCTTTGGCAGGTGATAATTTCCACATGACATTTTATGTTAATGTTGATAAAAATATTAGAATTCAACAATATCCAGGTACTATTAAAATTGATTATTCTAGATTAAGAGAATCTGGAGTAAGAACTTCTTTTTCTGATTTTAATTTCAAAGTTACTGGAAACAGTATACTCAATGTTAAAGCATTAGATCCATTTCTTACATCTTTGAAATCAAATAACGTAGTAATTGAGCTTTCAAATGATGGAACTGCACCACTTTCCACTGTGACTATTGTAGCTACTAACACTCAGGCAGAATCTGGCACAACTTCCTCATCAACTACAAGATCTGGTGTAGTAATTCTAGAATCAAATTGGGATGTTGGAAATATAGCACCAAAATCTTCTAGATATCTCACTGCTACAGTATACGTACCAGCAAATCTTAAAGGCGATACTTTACAAGTTCCATTGACTATTAAATATTATAATACACAGGGTGCACTACAAACTGTATCTAAAACTGTTGATTTTTACATTAAAGGATTGATTGATCTTTCCATATATGATATTGGAGTGATTGAGTTATCTGGTAAACAAATGGTTGTTGGAGAAATAATTAACGAAGGAAATGAAAATGCCTTATTTGGTTTTGTAACTCTTGAGCCATTAGGTAATTCAAACATCAAAAACCAAACTCAATTTATTGACGAAGTAGAAACTGATTCTCCAGTTCCATTTAACATTCCGCTAGAATTTGATGGTGAGCCACAATATGGGGAACACGATATTAGACTTATTATAAGATACAAAGATAGTATTAGAGATGAGATATTTCTCATACATAATGCCACGATATTTGTAAAAGAACCACCAAAAATTGAATCTGGAAATGATTCACAACTGATCATCATTCCAATAATAATAGCAGCAGTAATAGGAGTCTATATGATTCGTAGGCGTAAAAAATCAAAAATTCAGACTAGCTAATAATTAAATTTTAAATCATAAAAAATAAAAAACTGCAAAGAAGAATCAGAAAAAATTAGTCAACAAAGTACTTTCTGAATTAGAAAGTAAGATAGTTATCTTGATGATGTTCATTTAGAACAACTAAATCAAGAGATTAAAGTACTAAAACATGTAATTAATGATAACAACTAGATCTTGAACAGGTAATAAAAAAATTCTTTACAATGGAATCAAAACTGTAATATTATTTTATTAATTTCTAATTCCCTGTTTTGGGACATTTGCATTATTGTTATATGATTATGTTGAGATAGTATGAATTAGGTATGTCAAAAGGCACATTTCTCTTTCTAGTAGGATGTGTAGTGGGATTCATAACAACACCTCTTCTTTGAATCTTTTTTGTAATTCCTAAATTCATATACATAGAAAAAAACCAAAATCATTGCAAACTCATCAAAAATTAATAATTGTTGGTTTAATCTTACTTATTGCTACATATGTGATCTCTACTTATCATGAAACGGATCATCCTGGAATTGGATTCAACTATGCTTACATTACTGGAATTTCTATGTTGATTGTATTCATTACAAGTTTTGTATTGTTTGGTAAGTACAGAATAAAAGAATCAAAATCCAAAAAATAAATTCTCACTAAACAAGCATGAAAAAGATACTGATTTTCTATTTTTGTTATGGCTAAGATTATAAGCAAATAATGGATCTTGCGTTCATGCCAAGAGATGAAATTGAAGTACCAAAAGAATTACGAGAATTCATGCTTGAAGGAGCAGAAGAAACCACACTTGGACAAAAAAATGGTGCAAAAAGACAATTTCGATATGGTAATTTGCACATTAGAGAATATGACAATAAATTTTTAGTTCATACTGATAAAATTGATCCTAGAAAAGATCCGTTTGGTCATTTAGTCTGTGATGCTCCGGAAGTTCTGATTGGGTTAGCATGTTCAATTCTAGGTGGTTCAGAAATTGCAAAAAAATTTCTAAATAATAACAAATCAAAAAAATCAACTATAACAGCTACTCTTCTCTCTTCTATAATTGCAGGATATGTTGGATATGTTGTAACTAAAAAAATCAAAAATTATTTAGAGTAAACATGTCTACTGCAAGAACAATTCAGGTATTCATTAAACTAATTCCTTCAATTTTGGCATTACGAAAAGATAGAAGAAAATGGGTAAAAAAAGAAGGTAAGGATGTTGATTTAGAAAAATATCGTAAGAATGCACGTAAAGTTCTAAACACTTTCATTTCATTAGGACCTGTTTACATAAAATTAGGACAATGGCTTTCATCACGAGCTGATATTTTACCACAACCCTATTTGGAAGAACTTGCTAAACTGCAAGACAATGTTCCAGCAGCTCCATTTGATCAGGTAAAACCCATAATAGAAAATGACATAGGACCGATCAACGAAAAATTTGATGACATAGATCCAAATCCTATTTCTGGCGCATCTTTAGGTCAAGTTTACCGTGGAAGAATTTCTGGTCAAGAAATTGTTGTTAAAGTAAAAAGACCCGGAATTGAAAAAGTTGTCGAAGAAGATCTCAAAGTCTTAAAAAAAATTCTTCCAATGGCATTAAGATTTGTAGATCCAAACTTGCGTTTTTCTGCAAGAGCAATGCTTTCTCAATTTATTGAAACAATTCATGAGGAAATGGATTATACAATTGAATCATCAAATCTTAAAAAAATTAAACATGATATGAAAAAAAGCAACATACTAGTTCCTTCAGTTTATGATGATTATTCTTCAAAAAACGTACTTACTATGGAATACCTTCCTGGTATCAAAATTACCAATATAGAAGCACTTGATGAAAAGGGAATTGATAGGCAGAAACTAGTAATTGACGTTCACAAGGTCTTTTTCACCATGCTTTTACGTCATTCATTATTTCATGCAGATCCTCATCCTGGAAACATTTCAGTAACTGATGATGGCAAGCTCATTCTTTATGACTATGGAATGGTTGGACGGTTAGATAATGAAACTAGATTAAGACTAATCAGACTTTATCTTGCCTTAGTTGAGAAAAATCCTCCAAGAACTGTGAATGCAATGGCTGACCTTGGAATGTTAACTCCTGATTTTAACAGATCAGTAATTGAGAAAGGAATAGAATTGGCTGTCGGTGCAATGCATGGAAAAAAGCCCGATGAAATGGAGGTACAAAGTTTGATGGAACTTGCAAACAAAACAATGAGTAAATTCCCATTTATTCTTCCAAAGAACTTAGCGTTGTACATGAGAATGGCTTCAATCATAGAGGGAATTTACAAAACACATAAAGTTGATTTCAAATTTGTTAAAGTATTAAGAGAAATTTTAGAAGAAGAAAATTTGATCAAAGATGCGTATATAGAAGAACTAAAGTATTCTTTTCAAAGATTTGCAAAATCAATTGATGCTACTATTTCAATTGCACCAGAATTAAAAAAATTTATTGATGAAAACAGATCACTTCAATTCTTAAATGCTAAACCAAAATCTAATATTTTACTTTCTGGAAGTATTCTCTCATCTGCAATTTTTGTAGGTTCTACTGTTTTGTATACATCAAATGAATCCTTAGGAATTACTGGAATGATATGTTCAATGATAATAATGAGTATCTTTACAATCTTCAGAAAACATTAATTATTCTACCGAAATATCTTTTCCATGTTTTTTAACAGGAATTGTAATTGTTAATACACCGTGTTCATATTTTGCAGAATTTACTCCTTCTTCTCCTTCTCTAAGATCAATAGGTAATTTCATTTTCTTATCTATGATGTTAGGTCTTTGATTGCATATCATATTGTGTTTTTTTTCATCAGAAATTTCTTTACATGCCTGAATAGATAGAATATTTCCATCAAGTGATAATTTGATATCTTTTTTTGCAAATCCTGGCAAGTCAATTAATAATATTAATTTATCATTATCGAGAAACATATCTACAGGCGGTAAAACAAATTCATAAAATTCTCTTGACTTATTCCCAATTTCTTTAATCATTTCTTTTGCCATGGATTTTACTAGTCCCATTTTGAGATACGTGCTTAATTTTTGGTTATAAACCTTGATAGATTTTTAATCAATTAATTTCTCTGGTTTTGTAACTTATGATAATTGTTATTGAAGGCGGAGACCAAGCAGGAAAGAAAACTCAAACTGCATTATTGGTAAAAGCATTAAAACAAAGAAAAATCAAAACTACTACCTTTAGCTTTCCTGATTATAAGACACCCATAGGAAAAGAAATTGCAAAATATCTTAATGGTAAGAGAAAATTTCCTCTTCAAGTGATTCACTGTCTTTTAGCTGCAAATAGGTGGGAAAAATTAAATGAAATTTTAGCAGCACAATCAAAAAATTCTGTTTTGATAATGAATCGTTACTACCAATCTAATCTAATCTATGGTTTAGCAAATGGTATGAAACGTGAATGGTTAGAAAATTTAGATGCTGGACTTCCAAAGGCCGATCTTGTCATTTTACTAGATGTAACTCAAACAGAATCATTTCGTAGGAAAAAAACTAACAGAGATAAATTTGAAAAAAATGAAGAATTCCTAAGAAAAATATCAAAAATTTATAGAACTACTGCAAAGAATGAACATTGGAAAATTATTGATGCATCAAAACCAAAGCAAGAAGTTCATAAAGATATTTTGAAAGTATTTACAAAGAAAATAGGACTATGAAAAAAAATTATCTAGACATAGTTGATCCAATACATGATTTTATTCGTGTTTATGATCATGAATTAAAAATAATTGATACTCCTATATTTCAAAGACTAAGACGAATACGTCAACTTTCTGGTGCTCATTTAACATATCCTGCAGCACAACATACTAGATTTGAGCATTCTTTGGGTGTTATGCATATTGCAAGTCAAGCTGGTCAGGCTTTAAATGAAAAAGGAATTTTGAAATCCGATGATATAGAAATTTTGAGACTTGCAGGACTTTTACATGATATAGGTCATGGACCTTTTTCACATATTTTTGAGGAGATTATACAACAAAAGAAATTTTCACATGAATGTTTTGGTAAAGAAATTATTCTAAAATCTGAAATTGGTGATAGCTTATCAAAAAATGGATATGACAAAAAACTCATCACAAAAGTAGCTTTTGGTGATTCTAAATTACAATACATGAATGAAATTATTTCAGGAGCATTAAGTGCTGACATGATGGATTACTTGTTAAGGGATGGTTACTTTACTGGTGCAGAACATGCACAAATTGATCACAAAAGAATAACACAATCCTTAGATGTATATAAGAAAAAACTTGCTCTAGAAAGATCAGCACTATATTCTTTTGAATCTATGATGCATTCTCGTTATCAAATGTTCAAGGCTGTATATTTTCATAAAACAGTAAGAGCCGCAGAAGTTATGCTTTTAGAGGCATTACGGTTATCTGATGATGAATTTGGTTTTACCTCTTTTACCATTAATGAATATATAAAACTTACAGATGAATACGTTCTAGCCCAACTTATTTCATCAAAATCATCTAAATTAAAACGCGCTAGACAATTTGCCGAAGATTATCAAAACAGAAAATTGTTAAAATGTGTATTTGAACGAATTTTAACTAGTAGAACTAATTTGGGAAAATCTAAAACTAATGAGCTAAGAACATCTATATCAAAAAAATCCAAAGTTGATGAAAGTGAAATTTTTGTTGATAGCTCAGTTACTCCATCAATTCCACTGGCTCCATCCAAAAATGAATCAAAATATATAATTTTGATTACAAATGAGAATGGAAAATCAACTGCACAAGAGATGCCTATATCACAAATTCCTGTAGTTTCAGCAATATCTGGTTTTATGAATATTCTTAGAATATACACACATCAAAAGAACAGAAAAAAAGTTGAAATTGCCGCAAAATCAATCCTCGGTGGTTTAAAATAATGAAAAAAAGAATTGTCATCAAACTTTCAGGACGAATTTTTAGTATGGATAATGTAAAAATGCTAAAGGACTATGCGTCATTTTTAGTCAAAATTAGTAAGATATGTCAACCGATAATTATTGCAGGTGGTGGAAATATTGCCAGACATTACATTACTCATGCAAGATCTTCAGGAGCTGATGAATCTACACTGGATGAACTTGGAATAGAAATCTCTAGGTTAAATGCCAAACTCTTGATTTATGCCCTAAAAAATAAAGCGTATTCCCATCCTCCAACAACATTGCAAGAAGTAAGACATGCAGTAGATGATGGGTTGATTGTAGTTACAGGTGGTTTACATCCTGGACAAAGTACCAATGGAACCGCAGCCCTTATTGCTGAAAAAATCAATGCAGAACAATTTCTTAATGCTACTGATGTTGATGGTGTTTATGATAAGGACCCTAATAAATTCAAAAATGCAAAAAAATTCAAACGAATTGAACTTAAGAATTTAAAAAACATGCTTGTTCATGAAGATTCTATTGCAGGAGGTTATGATTTGATGGATATAGTAGCTCTAAAAATTATTGAACGCTCTAAAATAAAGACACGAATATTAAAAGCTGATATCAAAACACTTGAAAAAGCAATCAAAGGTGTAGATGTTGGAACTGAAATAGTTCTACCATCAAAATAATTACTCAGAAATCTCGTTTTGCACTGTTGGACGTCGCTCTGACCAAATCTGAATCTCATTTTCAGGATATTCTGGAATTCCAGATTCTCTTAGTTTTTTATAAATTGACAATGCTTCTTTTTTTTCTAGTGATTTTGATTGAGCTTTTGTAAATCCATCTTTGTCTGCTAATATGGCAACATATCCCTCAGGCGAACTAATTACTGCAACAAAATCCTCTTCTCCAACTGGATGAAATTTACCATCGATTTTTTTTGTAGTCAATGTTAACATCCCAAATCCTGCAGCTTCAAACATTTTCATTTGTGATTTACCGGCTATTTGTTTTCCCTGCTGTACGGCTTGAAAATATTGCATGATTACTTTTACTCTCTAATATTATAATAACTATCTCAACATTTAAGATATCCAAAAAATGATTTAATTCAGTGAATACTAAAATATTTGTTTTTGTGGCAATTATCGCATTAGCTGCAGCTATGGGTATAATTCTTTTGTCTGGCTCATCCTTTGTTAGTCCTACATCAGAAAAAGATATCACTCAAGAAATATCACAAAAAATACAGTCAATATCTGTTGAATTAGATGATATTTCAATAATTGAAGTTAACAAAAGAGATGTTACGATCGAGATAGCATTCAAAGTTAGTAATCCTAATACTGGTTCTGTAATTGTACAAGTTATGGATTACCAACTATTTGAAACTGGATTTTCTAACGAAAAACAAATTTCAGGTGGTCAAATTGGTAGTAGACCAGAAGGAATGGTAGAATTTGAATCCAATTACTATACACTTCTTGGTGAACATTCAATTCTTTTAAAAGATAAATTGGTATTGAAAAATACTGGTAATACTCCTGAATTATGGTCTGCCTTTGAAAGTAATACTGCAAAATGGCGAGTTAGTGGAGATATCTTCTTTAATCAAAGCTCAATGACTCAGGGACAAGAAAATGAACTTCATTTTGAATTTGTAAAATAGTCAAAAACGACATAATTTGATTAATGTATCATAAAAATTGAAAATTATGATAATTTGTTTTTAGAGAAAAAATATTGGCAAAATTATAAAAGCCCGTAAAGTGGGTTTTTATCAAATGGCAGAAGCAGGAATAGCCGCATATGGCTCAGCAATAGGAGTAGCAATTGCACTAGCAGTTGTGTGTTTTGCACTTCGTGGTAAAGGACATCCAGAACCACTAGACTAATCAAAGGAAATTATTCCTTTACAATATTTTTCATTTATCTTACTAGTCTTTACTTAGACCTAGCATTTCAGATAATGATACCTGTTTGCTATTTTTCTTTGTGATAAAGCACCTCTGATAGTATTGACAATCAGTGCAATCATTAGATGGCTCTAAAATTGGAGTTTTTTGTTCTTTAAGAAGATCATTTAGAACTCTAACTCTTCTAATAACTTCTTCAAACATTTTCTTATCACGTGTTAATGAAAACATGGTTTCTTCCTTATTTCCAGTAATGTAAATAATTACTCCATCGGTTTTATCATAAATCCACATGCAAGCATTAAGGTAAAGCAGATCATTTGCTAGAGGCATTTCTAGAATAGTATTAGCAGGTCTTAAGAGAACAATGGAATCATCTGCAATCATATCTGCATGCCCTCTTAATTTGATATCATCAATTGCAAATTCTTTTGGGATACTACCATATTGTAATTTTCGAAGCAAACCCGAAAGAAGATCATTGAAACCTCTTCTTTCAACTTCTTTAGAATCTACTCTATCATAATATGATCGTCTTAAACATTGGACCACTTCTTTGAGATGAATAGTTTTGATGTCTTTTACATCAATTTCAATTTCCAATTCCCTTCCGATAGAATCTATTGCATTTTTTACTAAACTTCGAAAATCTCTATCACCCATCATGATAATTCACTTAACAAATCCATCTTTATAGATTAACTCATAATACTAGTCAAAAATTTTGAAATTTTACTTGAAAATACTAATATGATAAAATGGACTCCAAATCCTACAATTGCACCTATTATGAGATTACCTGTTCCAAAATAAATTCCAAGGAATAACCCTAATGGTGGTAATGATAAAATCATGGCTAAAAATGTACTAATCCAAATTGTATTAGTCACAATCTCTGTAGATATTTTAGTTTTTTTATTTGGAAATCTAATCATTTTTAGAATTTTATTCTTCTTCCAGAATTAACTTTGACATGGTAATTTCCGTTGGTATTTTTTGTTCAACTGCAAATGCAATAGCTGCCAAATTTCTGACTTCAAATGCAGTTAATTTAGTAATTCCTACAATTGTTGCAAAGCTAAACATTTTCGTGAAAGATCTTAATGCTGTTTGGTAAATTACCATTTCAAAGGCTCTTTCAAATTCAGCAATTGCATCTAATTCATTTTCAGTTTGAGGAATCAAACTTTTGTATTTTGTATTGGATAATTCATTGAATGCATCTCTTATTGTTGCAGATGCTATCATTCTTCCAAGTAGATCTTTGGCAGTTGGAGTTTGAGAAACAATCAAATCTTGAATTTGTTCTTCTTGTAATCCCCAAAACTTTCCTCTAATCACACTTAAAATATTATAAAAATCTACATCCATTCCAACTAATTTGGTTGCATCCTTATCTGTATAATTTTTCATTGCACCAGCTAAACGTTGATATAAAATTTTATCAAAATATGTATCAAAAATTTGTATGTTTTTCCCCTCGTTGTATAATGCTGCAGCCTTTGCAATCTCCTCACCAAACTCTACTGAATTCAAACTTGCAACTGCCTCTTCAAGATCTTTTGCAACTAATGCCTTAATGACAATGTCTCTTTGTTTGATTAATTCCTCAGCATGAAGATTTATGTGAGTTTCAATTTCTTCTTGAGATTTTCCTAACACTTTTCCTTTCAGAATCGATTTCAAATTAGAAACAATGAATTTCATATAATATGCGTCCAACACACCAGAATTACCTGATGTTTTTGCAATAGAATAATGTGTGTCTGCTAGATGACTTCTTAGAGCCGATTCAATACCTTGTGATGTATATGGTTTTTGAACTTCTGCTACAGAGTCACCATAAATTGTATTTTTGATTCTAGTCATTAATTCATCAAGATCCCTTGATTCTGCTAGTGTTTGGAAATCAGATTTTTTTAATAATTTACCTCGCTTACTATATGATTTTACAGATGCATAGACGTTTTTTGATCCACCCATTTAGGTAAATCTCAACAGATAACCGATTTTAATGTTTGGCGTTCTCTTCCTAAAAACATGATTTTTAAGTAATTTCATTGAGAAATCTAATGGCTTCTTCTTTATCCTGCTTTGATAGTTTCAAAAAAGCCTCTAAAATCTCCTTTTGAATCATTAAAGACTCGTCAGAAACATCCTTAAGTTTTGAGAGATCAAATGGGAGTAGATTGATTTTATTATCACAAAATGCTTTGACATATTTTTGAAAAATTGAATATGTGAAATTTGGACTAGTCTCTAATAGACTTGTAATGATTCTTTCATATTCTTTTTCCTTTGAATCCGATTTTGAAAAAAATTCTTTTAGTAATTTCTCTCTATTTTTCACCTCACTTATGGATAATGCAATTAGTATTCCTTTTTTTGTTAGCTTGTAATATGGAATTCCCTTTTCTTGAAGCGCCTTTGGACCACGTCTCAAAGGTAATCTTCCATCCTCTTCGGCAATTTCCAAAGGAATCAGAATTTCATCTAGATCTCTGAAAATTCCGGAATAGATATTCTTCCAGGCAATGTCTTGTCTCTTTGCAATTCTTCGAGAAATTCCAGTTCTTGTTCTTTCAGCTGGATTAGCATTACTTGCCAATATTGTGATAATCGATCTTTGTCTATTGGCTTCTCCTGTAAGTTCTCCTTTTATCTTAAATGTATCAAAAATCGAGAGATTTGTATCTGATTTTATCTTCATTTAATCACCATATGACATAATTTTCATTTCCTATGATAGTATCAGAATAAACTGAAATATAATAACTTACATTTTTACTAGTTTTTACATCTTCAACCCTTAAATAATTTTCAATTTCGATTAATTTAATGAATTCTAGGAATCGCAAGTATGCTCTATTACTTGTGGTCACAGTAGCCATTACAGCAACAGGTGCAATGTCACAAGCATTTGCACAAAGTGTTAATGATGGTATGGACGGATACGTTGCAGGAACTAGTGGAATTTACACTGGTAATCCTAACGAATGTTGGTACGATGGTGGTGAAGGCAACATGTTACCCTGTAAAATTGATACAGGTGCTTCAGCATGGATGCTATCAGCTACTTCAATGGTACTTCTCATGACACCCGGAGTCGGATTCTTTTATGGCGGTTTAGCCAGATCAAAGAATGTCGTCAACGTACTAGGCATGACCATAATTGTTATGGGTCTAATGTCAGTACAATGGGTTCTATGGGGGTATTCTCTAGCATTTGGTCCAATCGATAGTGATGCTAACATGTTCATGGGATCTCTTGAATATGTTGGACTCAACGAAGTTTCACCTTTTGCTCCACTAGGAGCACCAACTGCATGTTCTGATACAAGATTTGCAGCAGCACCAGGTGAAGTATGTAGCGACAATTGGACAGGAGGAGTTTCACATCAGTTATTCGCAATGTTCCAGATGACATTCGCAATTATTACCCCAGCTCTAATCATTGGTGGAATAATTGACAGAATTAAGTTCAGCGCATTAATAATATTCATACTCCTATGGGCCACCTTCGTTTACGATCCAGTTGCACACTGGGTTTGGGGAGGAGGTTACATTGGAGGAGGCGCATTAGATCTTAATCCTGACCTATCTCCGTCATACGGGTTAGACTTTGCTGGTGGTACTGTAGTACACATTACTTCAGGATTCTCTGCTTTAGCAGGTGCCTTAGTCCTTGGTAGAAGACTCGGATATGGTAAGGTACCAATGGAACCACACAACATTCCAATGGTAATACTAGGAACATCATTACTCTGGTTTGGATGGTTTGGTTTTAACGCAGGAAGTGAAGTAGGAGTCGACGGTATTACTGTAAGCGCATGGACTGTTACAAATACTGCAACAGGTATGGCTGCTCTTACTTGGGTCTTGATGTCATGGGCACATACAGGAAAACCAAGTATTGTAGGAGCTGCATCAGGTGCAGTAGCAGGATTGGTAGCAATCACTCCAGCATCAGGTTGGGTTGGTCCAATGGCTTCGATTATAATTGGTATTGCAGCTGGAACAGTTTGTTATGGATGTGTATCATTCAAGAACGCACGCAAATGGGACGATGCATTAGATGTATGGGGAGTACATGGAATGGGTGGTCTTACAGGTGCAATTTTGACTGGTACATTAGCTAGTCCACACATTTGGGATACCGGTGACGGTATCGGTGCATGGACTGGTACTGCAGAAGGAATGGAACAGCAAGCAATCAACATCATTGCCGCAGCTATATCAGTAGGATATGCGTTTGGTGTTACAATTGTAATCCTCAAAATAATGGATACCGTTTGGCCTGGCGGAATCAGAGTCACTCCTAAAGAAGAGGAGATTGGTCTTGATTTAGCACAGCACGGAGAAAGAGCATACGTTAACGAATAAGGAAAATTCCCTTTCTTTTCTTTTTATTATTCAAACCAAATGAATTTACATTTGTTTTGTTTTATTTGATCATGATAATTTCTACAACAAATCTTAATTCGATTCTAAATAATTCAAATATTGTAATAATTGATACTCGTTCTTTCAAAGAATACTCGGAAGGTCATATTCCCAGAGCTGTAAATCTGGATCTATTTGCATTTCATTGGATTGATACAACTAAGGAAGGAATTGAAAATTTTAACAGACAAGCAGAAACTCTCTTTTCATTTGTTGGAATTACTCCGGAAAAAAAAGTTGTATTTTATGATGATGTCTCTGGTATGCTAGCTGCAAGAGGTGTTTGGATGTTAATGTATTTTTCACATCCAGATGTATCTATATTAGATGGCGGAATGAAAAAATGGAAACAAGAAAATCTTCCACTTGAAACAGAATCAAATGGTTTCAAACCTGCCAAATTTTCTGGAAAAATTAATCCAGAAATTATCTCTGGATTTGAATACATCCATGATAATCTCAATCATCTCAAAATACTTGATGCAAGATCACAAGGAGAATTTAATGGAAGTGTAATCAGAGCAGCTCAAGCAGGACATATTCCATACGCTATAAACATAGATTGGAATCTTAATCTCAATGAAGATGGAACTTTCAAAAATGATGAAGAATTGTCAAAATTATATGATATCCCAAAAAACTCTGAAATTGTAACTTATTGTCAAGGAGCATATCGTGCTGCCAATACCTTTCTTGTATTAAAAAAACTTGGTTTTGAAAATATACGTGTCTATCTAGGTTCATGGGGCGAATGGGGAAATAGATTAGAACTTCCTGTGAAAAAATAGATTTTTTATAAAATTTTATTTTCGTTTCCAAATAAATTGATTGTAAATTAACTCTGGTCTAATTTGTCTAAATGGTTGAGCTCCACCTACATACCATTTTGTAAAGAATTCGTATAGATGCAATCTGAGTGATTGAATGTATACAATTAATCCTTCAATCATCATGATTCCCAAGTTTCCACCAATAATCATTGCCATTGCTGCACCTGATTCTGCACCACCTAATGATGCAAATGCATTATTTACTGTCATTAACAATGCTGCATGTACAAGTAACATAATTCCAAGTCGAGCATAACTGATTGTATGAGCTAAACTTTCTACAGTTTTTCCAAGTAACACTTCCATTAGAACACTGGCTGGATCTCCTCCTCCTTCTGGATGTTTCTTTGCATGTAAAATTCCGCCAACCATCATCAATACCATTGATGCAATCACAATTATCACTGCAATTCTTGTAATAATCCAAACTTGTGCCCAATCACCTAGAAATATTGTTACCCATGGAACAGCTTCAGTATGTATTTTTGAATACATGTTCATTACATCATATTGTGAACCAATTGCACACATCATAACTACAACAATTCCTCCATAAAGTGTGATATTTGGAATTGCTTCTGTAAACATTACGAGTTTATGTCCTTCTTGAGATAATCTTCTGACACGTAGAACCATTGCCCAAACTAAATGAATAATTCCAATGAACAATGAAACTTTGAGAATGTTTATGACCTGATCAAATGTGAGCTCTGCAACACTCAGTATTCCAACAATCCAACTAACTGAATGTAACGCCCCACCTTCTTCTAAAAGTCCTTCAAATGGACCCATATGAGCAATATGATATCCAAACATCTCTCCTGTACCCACACCTGCAATTGCAGCTGATGCACCAGAAATTGCAATTAACATTCCCCATCTTGAAAGGTCTCCTTGTCCCTTGACTTTGAATAATAGACCTAATCCCATTAGTAATAATCCATGACCCATATCTGCAAACATCAATCCATAGAAAATTGGCCACATTAGGGCAATCATAGGAGTAGGATCTGGCTCTCCTTTTTTTGGAATGCCTTGGCTTTTTGTAATTACTTCAAACGTTCTGACAAATTTTTTATTTTCAAATAATGTGGGTGAACTATCTCTGAGTTTTGGATCTGTAATATCTTCAATTACTGACATCCATTGTTTTGTAGAATCTTTAAATTTTTCTTCCATTTTTTTTGGAATATATCCTTGTATTACTGCAAAATGTCTGGTGCCTCCAGGCTTTCTTAACATCTCAAGTACATCTTTTGCAATTAGTGCTTTTTCATGAATAGCGAGAATATCTCTACGTATTTTCTTTTTTAATGCTGAAATTTCTTTAGCTATTGAGACCTGTTTTGCAGTTAGATCTTTTATTTTAGATTCTGCTAATGCATAAGCTTCACTAGGAATCTGTGGAAATCCCTCAGGAATTTTAAATGAATTAGAATTGAAACTTCTTAGAACTTTGAAAACTTTATCAGATTCTGCAATATCGGAAATTATTAAAAGAGCAGACTTGTCTTTACTTTCTAAATCATATTTGTACATTGTAATATCTTCAAGGGAACGACTAATTTCTTCATAGTCTGCAGAATTAATAACAAAAAGATTCGTAAAAAAATATTTCATTAATCCAAATCCTGTTAGATTTATTTGCATCTTTCTAATTACTTCTAAAGTATCTCTGAGAGATTTGTATTCCTCAATGGAAAGTCTAGTGTTTGCAGCTTCTTCTAGTAGATGAGCAGGTTTGTCAATAATTGAAGGAGTTGTTTTTCTTAGATCATTTACCATATCTTCAATTTCATCAATTTCATAATCTTTTTTCTTGATCACAGTACCTTTGAAGAGTATCTCCATAATTCCTACAATCAATGGAATTTCCATACCTTTGATCACATCGTCTATTGATTGGAATGTTTTTTGTGCTTCTAAAAGAAGATCATCAATTTCAGGTGTTACTAGATCACTTGTAGAATCAATCTTATGAAACCATTCAAACTCAGTTAATCTAGAAATTGCCTTTGGAGAGTCACTTCTTGGTAAAATTATAGTTCCTAGTTTTAGATCGGCTGTTCCCAAGACACTCATCTGTAGTTTTATTTAGTTTAATATCTTTCTGAAACTGCCCTTATTCACAAACATTAAAATCTAATTATGGATTGACGCGTTATATTGGGATCTAATTCTGCATTAGAACACACAATTGATAAAATTCTTACTCAAACTGAAAAGAGTATTTTATCAAATATTCAGTTAGCCCTTTCAGAATCACAGAAAACCCTTGATAATGCTATTCCTAAACTAGAGCAAGAATATGAGAAAGTTATTTCAGATGGTAAAAAAGAAGCAGATAAGATTGAAAAACAGATCATTGGTAGTTCTGATTTAGAAGCAAGAAACAAACAACTTTTAGCATTAGAAGAAGCAATCGATAAAGTGTTTACAAAAGCAATCGATCAAATTTCAAATATGGCTCGTAGTGGCGATTATTCTAATCTAATCAAAACTTTGTTAGATGAATCAACTGAAATTTTAGGTACAACTAAAGTTATAATTTATACAAATTCTAAAGACAAAAACGTAGTACAAGACGTATTGTCTAAATATCCTGGTGCAGAAATATCTCCTGAACCAATTAATTGTCTTGGTGGTATTACAGTAAAATCAAAAGATGGTGCAATGAAATTTGATAATACTCTTGATGCGAGAATTCAACGTATGAAGCCTTTAATAAGGAAAGAAATAGCCACAAAATTCGGAGTGGGTAATTAGATGGCAGCTAAAGGTAGAATTGTTTGGGTAAGCGGTCCAGCAGTTAGAGCTGATGGAATGTCTGATGCAAAAATGTATGAGACTGTAGTTGTTGGCAACTCAAAATTAGTTGGTGAAGTTATTCGTCTAACTGGCGATGTTGCATTTATTCAAGTTTACGAATCCACAAGTGGACTAAAACCTGGTGAACCAGTTGTTGGTACAGGAAATCCACTTAGTGTTTTATTAGGTCCAGGTATTATTGGACAAATTTATGATGGAATCCAAAGACCATTAAAAGAATTATCAAAAGTTTCTGGCTCATTTATTGGCAAAGGCATTACAACAACTCCAGTAGATATGACGAAAAAATATCATTTTGTACCAACTGTAAGTAATGGTGATCAAGTTGAAGCAGGAAATGTCATTGGTACTGTCAAAGAGACAGACCTCATTGAGAACTCTATTATGGTTCCACCGGATCACCTTGGTGGAAAAATCTCAAATATGGTAAGTGAGGGAGATTATAATCTAGAAACTGTACTAGCTACTACTGAAAAAGATGGACAAAAAACCTCTCTTAAAATGTATCATAGATGGCCTGTTAGAAAACCACGACCGTACAAAAATAGATACGATCCAACAGTTCCACTTATAACAGGACAGCGTGTTATTGACACATTTTTCCCAATTGCAAAGGGTGGTACTGGTTCTATTCCAGGTGCATTTGGAACAGGAAAGACAGTTACACTACATCAAATTGCAAAATGGGCTGATTCACAAGTTGTAGTTTACATCGGATGTGGTGAGAGAGGAAACGAAATGACTGAAGTACTTGTTGAATTTCCACATCTTAAAGATCCACGTAGTGGTAAACCACTTATGGATAGAACAGTTTTGGTTGCAAACACAAGTAACATGCCAGTAGCTGCAAGAGAAGCAAGTATCTACACTGGTGTTACAATTGCTGAATATTATAGAGATATGGGTAAAGACGTTGTACTTGTAGCCGATTCTACTAGTCGATGGGCAGAATCACTCAGAGAAATGAGTGGAAGATTAGAAGAGATGCCAGCAGAAGAAGGTTATCCATCATATCTTGCATCAAGATTAGCAGAATTTTATGAAAGAGCAGGCCGTGTTAGAGCTATTGGAAGTCCTGATCGTGATGGGTCAGTTACTCTGGTTGGTGCTGTTTCGCCATCAGGTGGAGACTTTACTGAGCCAGTAACAACACACACAATGAGATTTATCAAAACATTCTGGGCTTTGGATGCAAAACTTGCTTACTCTAGACACTACCCTTCAATTAACTGGATGAATAGCTATTCTGGTTATCTTGGTGATATTGCAAAATGGTGGGGTGAAAACATCAATGAAGATTGGCTATCCCTTAGAAGTGAAGCTTATGGTATTTTACAAAGAGAAGATACACTAAAAGAAATTGTTAGACTCTTAGGTCCAGAAGCATTACCAGATGAAGAAAAACTAATTCTTGAAGTTGCAAGAATGATAAAGATTGGTCTATTACAACAAAATTCATTTGATGATGTCGATACTTATTGCAGTCCACAAAAACAATACAAATTACTAAAACTACTAGTTGAATTCTATAGAAGAGGTCAACAGGCATTAAAAGAAGGTACAGCCTTAGCTGATATTCGTGCAATGCCGATAATTACCACATTACTCAAAGCAAGGATGGATATCAAAGATAATGAAATATCAAAACTTGATCAATTAGATATTGATATGAAAGAACAATTCAAATCTATTATGGGAGTGAAAGTTTCAAATTGACAGATAAAGGTGGAGTTCAATACAGCAAGATTGCAGAAATCAAAGGTCCACTAGTAGTTGTTGATGACGTTGAAAATGCAGCATTTGATGAACTTGTAGAAATTGAAACTAAAGAAGGAGAAAGAAGATTAGGCAAAGTTCTTGAAGTTGGAAATGGAAAAGCAATAGTTCAGGTATTTGAGGGTACATCTGGATTATCAATTTCTGGCACTAGTGCAAAATTTGTAGGTAAACTCATGGAAATGCCTGTATCAAAAGAAGTACTTGGTAGAGTATTTGATGGATTAGGTAGACCAAAAGACGGACTCCCAGATCCGATTGCTGATAAATTTATTGACATCAACGGTGAACCAATGAATCCAGAACAACGTGAATATCCAAAAGACTTCATTCAAACTGGTGTTTCTGTTATTGATGGAATGATTACTCTAGTACGAGGACAAAAACTACCGATATTTTCTGGCTCTGGTATGTCACATAACATTCTTGCAGCACAAATTGCAAGACAAGCAAGTGTTGTTGGTACAAAAGATGATTTTGCAGTAGTATTTGCAGCGATTGGTGTGCAATACAGTGAAGCAGAATACTTCAGAAGAAGTCTTGAAGAATCAGGTGCACTAAAAAGAAGTGTTCTATTTCTAAATACAGCAGATGATCCTGCAATTGAAAGAATTATCACTCCGCGTGTAGCATTAACTGTTGCAGAATACTTGGCATTTGATCTTGGAATGCATGTTCTTGTTATACTAACTGATATGACAAATTATGCAGAAGCACTAAGAGAAATCAGTGCAGCAAGAGAAGAAGTACCGGGAAGAAAAGGTTACCCTGGTTATCTTTACACTGATCTTTCAACAATTTATGAAAGAGCAGGAAAATTAAATGGAAGAAAAGGCAGTGTTACACAAGTTCCAATTTTATCAATGCCATCTGATGATATCACTCATCCAATTCCTGATCTTACTGGATACATCACAGAGGGTCAAGTTGTACTTGGAAGAGATTTATTCCGACAAGGTGTTTATCCACCAATCAATATCTTGATGAGTCTTAGCAGATTAATGAAAGATGGAATCGGTGAAGGAAGTACAAGGGCAGATCACAGCGAAGTCTCAAATCAAGTTTATGATGCATACTCTAGAGCACAAGAAGTTAGAGCACTAGCTGGAATTGTAGGTAAAGCAGGATTAACAGAAATTGATTTGAAGTACATGGATGTTGGTGATGTCTTTGAAAAAGAATTCCTTACTCAGGCAACTGATGAAAATAGAACCATAGAAGAAACTCTTAATCTCTTATGGAAAATTGTTTCAAAACTTCCAAAGAATGAGATTACTAAGATTAAAGACAAATACATAGATCAATATTATCAGGGAAAATAGCAGAATGTCATTTGGACAAAATGCAGTTGCAACAAAAATCGAACTTCTAAAATATAAAAAATCTAGTCAAGTTGCAATAATGGTTCAGAAAATTTTAGATGATAAACGTAAAGTTCTTTTAAAAAATATTGAAGAAATGATTGATGAAGCCTCTAAAGCAAGAGGCGGAATTTGGGATCCATTACAAGATATTTACAAATCAGTTAATGAGGCATATCTTGCATTGGGAACTAACACGGTTGATTCTGTTGCTGAATCTACACCACCTGTAATGCAAGTTGATGTCCATGTACGAAGAGTTGTAGATGTTAAAATTCCAACACTTACAGTTACTGAAAAAGATACAAAATCAATGCCTTATGGTTTTGCTGATACCAACTCATCAATAGATAGAGCAGCAAAACAGATCAAAGAATTACTTCCAAAAATCTGTAAAGCAGCAGAATATGAAAATTCAATTTTTAGCCTTGCAAAAGCACTTGAAAAAACACAAAAATTACTTAATGCACTAGAAAATGTCATTATCCCACAATATCAACAAAAAATACGATTTATTCTTGCAACTCTTGAAGAAAGGGAAAGAGAAGAATTCGCAAAGTTAAAAAAAGTGAAAGCTAAGATGGTAAGTAGGAAATAATGGCAAAAGAAGAAATTAAAAAACTAGTTGAAAGCTCCAAGAAGGTATTAGAACAGGATCATGAAAATTCCGCTAAATCAATTAAAAATGATTTGGCATCATTCAAAAAGAAAACACTAGATCGAATTTAACATTAAAACATCATCATGATTTAAATATGGAACTAGAAAAGTTGGTACATTAATGAAACCTATCATATTGCTACTTTTGGCAACAATTGCAATATCTGCAACTGGATTGACTGGTGTTGCCTATGCTCAGGAAGAATCAGCAGCAGGTAGTGCAGATTCTATGAAACTTCTAGGTGCAGGTTTAGCCTTTGGTTTGGCCGCAGCTGGAGCAGGTATAGGTTTGGGTCAAGTTGGTGCAGCAGGTCTTGCAGTAATTAGTGAAAACCCAGCATTGCAGTCAAAAGTATTCATTTTCGTAGGTATGGTTGAATCAATCGCTATCTACGGTATAGTCATGATGTTTATCATCCTTGGACAATAAACACAAAAGCATTATCTTTTTCAAATTTTTAATTTAATTATATTTTAGTTTGTTAACATCTAATACTCTTGCACAATATCTACATTTGAGTACTCTTCCCTGTTTGTCAATTACATCCATTACTGATTCAATATGCTCGGTGCTGTTAGTAATGCAATCTGGATTTGAACAACGGAAAATTCTGTCTATTTCATTTGGAAGTGAAACTCTTCTCTTTTCAATTAGTTTGTAATCTTTGATGATGTTGATAGTTGCCTTTGGAGCAATTACTGCTAGCTTGTTTGTATCATCATCTTTTAGAAATTTATTTTCAACTTTGATGATATCTTTTTTCTTGAATTTTCCACTAGGTACGTTAAGAGCAATAGTTATGAGACTACCATCCTTTCCATCAATCCTTAAAGCATTTAGAACCTGAAGGCCTTTTCCCTCGTCAATATGGTCCAACACAGTACCTTCTTTAATTCGTCGAACCATGAGTTCGGACTCTTGCATCAGAATACTTTGTATAGTCACCCGTATATATCATTGAAAGATTGAACGAGTTCTATCAAAAAGACATAATTTCTATCAAGGACTTTGACAAGGCTCAACTTGAGCAAATCTTTGTATCTACTGATAAAATAATGAAACTTGATCCCATAGAAAGAAGGGAAATTTGTAAAGGAAACACATTGGGTTATCTGTTTTATGAACCAAGTACTAGAACTCGTCTTAGTTTTGATGCTGCCATGGCATCAATTGGTGGTAATTCTTTGGGAATTTCCAACATCTCATCATCATCTGCACAAAAAGGTGAAAGTCTTGCAGATACTGTAAGAATAATGTCGATTTATTCTGATGTACTTGTATTACGACATCCTCTTGACGGTTCAAGTAGATTTGCATCTGAAGTTTCTTCAAAACCAGTTATCAATGCTGGAAGTGGAACAGAAGAGCATCCAACACAAGCTATACAAGATTTGTTTACAATAAGAAAAGAAAAGAAAAAAATCGATGGTCTCAAAATAGGAATTATTGGTGATCTAAAATATGGACGAACAGTTTATTCTCTTTTATATGGCCTTGGAAATTACGATGTTGATGTTCATTTAATCTCTCCTGAATCATTAAGAATTAGATCTGATTCTGTTTATGAAATAAAAAAGAGATTGTCTTTTACCGAATCCACTAACATTGAAGAATACATTGATGATCTCGATGTTCTTTATGTAACACGAATCCAAAAAGAAAGATTTCCTGACGAAGAAGAATATCTCAAAGTAAAAGGAAGTTATGTTGTGGGGTTGGATTTATTGCAAAAGATGAAAGATGATTCTATTATCTTACATCCATTACCTAGACTAGATGAAATTTCAACTGATGTTGATAATACAAAACATGCAAAATATTTTGAGCAAGCTGAATATGGAAAGCATACACGAGCTGCGTTATTGGGATTAATACTCAATGAAAATGGATTCTAAATCGTAAGATCTGTTTTATAATTAAAATTGATTGCGTATTCCATATATCTGGAGACATATCAAATAACAACAGTTTGACACAAACAAAAATTCTACCTATCTTTCCTTTGGATTTAGTATTGTTTCCTAGACAAGAACTACCACTCAGAATTTTTGAACCCAGATACAAGCAACTAGTTGATGATTGCATGCTAGGTGATGGTCAATTCGGTGTATGTCTGATTGATGCAAATAACTCAATTAGTGGTTGGACTGCACCAAAATCAATAGGTACAATTGCAAAGATAACCAAATGCAAAGATGTTGAATTAGATGGAATGCAGTTACATATTGAGACTGTTGGTCGCAACAAATTCAAAATCAATAAAATAATCCCACCATCATTGGCGCAGCCTTCTAATTATGATCCATACACCGTAGAAGGCCATCAGAGTATTTCAGAATTACATGAAAAATTAGGAACTGAAGAAAAAATGTACATTCGTGCTGAAGTTGAACTAATTCCTGAAATTGATGATAATGTACCATTAGACAAATGGGAAAAATTAGTGGAGATGTGGAAAAATAAAATTGTCAGGCAAGCATTGCCACAAATTGTTGAATCACATGCATTAGATCAGGTTTTAGAAAAATATTATCTTACTACAGACATGCCTACAATTGATTATATCTATTCTTTATCTGCACTTGGAGCAAAAGATCCAAATGAATTACAACCAATACTTGAAGCTAACACCATGGATGATTTGATTCAAAAAGTTCAAGAATTGCTGAAAGTAAAATAACCTCAACATGTCTAGAACTATATTGTCATTATCAAAATTTGTAATATTTACAATAACTGTAATAGCGATATCTTTACTATTTCCAGTATCTAACGTTTATGGACATGGATTTGGAATTGATACTATTCGTTCAGTCGATGTACAAGGAAAGAAAATTTCGATTTCAGTTGAGCTTCCAATGGTTTTTGAGCAAACAAACGAAAAACAAATTACAGTTACAGCAACTGAAGATGAGACAAAAGAAAATGCAAAAAACGTTACATTTCTAATTGGTTTATTTCATGAAAACAAAATGATGTTTAGAAACTATTTTTTTGCATCTGATGGAGTTCTTCTAATCAAAATAAATTCTACACAAGAAGGTGAGATTACAATTCATGGAGAACAGGATTCTTTGTTAGGTGCATGGCATGGAACCGAATCTAATCCCATAATGATTTCTGGTCCTATTTTCAATTCGGGTGGATTGTACAATTTTGAAATCGAGGTAAGAACAATTGATGAACCAACAAATATAATTGAAAATTCTGGCATTTACAATGCAGATCTGAGTATTGTAGATAGCACAGAATTTTTACAAAAAGATGCCGAAAATCAGGATGTAGAGTTTAAAATAAAATCATACTTTGATAATATCTCCAATTTTGAGTATGATCCTATTACCAAACAAGTAACATTTGAGATGCCTTTTGATTGGGGTGAAAAACAAATGTCTCACATTCCATTTGTGCATGAAGAAGTACATTTTCCTAAGAATTTTGCTGAATTTATGTCTCCAAGTTATACAGGTAAAGCAAATGGAATTGACTTGTTTAAAGCATCAGTTACAATCGACGATTATACTGTAGATGATGAAAGAATAGTTCATTTTGTTTTATTACAGGATCATCTTAGATTCATAAAGAACAAACTACAAAAATCCGGAGAACCATTACCTGATAAAATTACTTTTGTTCTTTCTAGATCTGAAAATATAGGATTTCCATTAACTTCATTTACAAAAAGTGAAGACTTTCAAGTGAATCTCTCATGGGATCCAATAGAAATTGCACCTGGACAAAATACAAATTTTATCTTTACAATCAGAGATGGTAAAACTGGAGAACCATTACGTAATTCAGATTATACTTTTGTAATCATACAAAATGGCAAGGAAATTCATAGAGCAACTGGAACTGCGCAAGTTGGTGGAGAATTTGAACGATATGAATTTGGTGAGGATCAAACAGGTCCTACAATTATTAGATTTGAAAATATTAGAAACACAGGTCAAGAAACTGATTTTGGAATAGTTGTTGCTCCTGAATTTGGAACTATTGCAATTATGATTCTATTTTCCACATTATTGGTAGTAGTTTTGGCATCAAGAAATCGCTTTTCAAAAAATCTAATTTCTAATTAATTTTATAATGTTACTAATTTTACAGTATCCATATTTTTGTTTACTTGGAAATCTTTTGTAATAGTTGATACTCTTTCTGCATCACCATCAATTACAAATAATTCCATACATTTCTCTCCCTCAATTTTACTATGTAGATGTGTTGTAATCAAATCTTCAAAATTATGTTTTATTCCAGATACAACATGATCAAACTCATCATTATGAACAACTAAAAGAATAGCGTGAATATTTCCTGTTAATTCCAATTTTTGTTTTTCTTCTGAAACAAAAATTCTGATTCCTGCCCTTATTGCTTCAGACCTACCTGAAAAGCCCATAGTTTTTTGTAATTTATCTAATTCTGATAAAATCTCTTGATTCAATGAAATTGAAACTATAGGCATAAATGATAATTGTTATTAATTATCTTATAAGTTTAGCATTAAAGTTATTAACATTTTATAAAGTTATTAATAACTTATATCAAAATCGTGTGTGAATAGCCAAGTAAAACTAGCAATAATTGCAATTTCGATTACAATTCCTTTGATCTCATTTGCTGTTTTTTCAAGTGATTCAAACCAATTCAAGAAAACAAATGAATCCAAACTACAGGTTATGTCATCATTTTATCCGTTACATGAATTTTCACAAAATGTTGGTAAAGAAAAAGTTGATGTAAAATTGTTAGTTCCAGTTGGAGTTGAACCTCATGATTGGGAACCAACAATAAAAGATGTACAACAAATGCAAAAATCTGATCTTATCATAATTAATGGAATTGGATTTGAAAGTTGGGTTGATAAATTACATGAAATGAATTACCAAGGAGTGATAGTTGATACCAGTAATGGGATTATAAAAAATATTGAGGAAGAATCTATACATGATGAATATTCTGATGAATCTGGAGATCCCCATATTTGGTTAAATCCAGTTTTTGCAAAAATTCAAGTTCAAAATATTGCAAATGCATTTTCTAACTCAGATCCTGAGAATCGACAATATTTTCAAGAAAATGCTGCAAATTACATTGATGAATTAGATTTGCTAGATTCAAAAATTCGTAATGAATTATTTGGGTGTAATCATGATTTTATTGCATTTCATGATTCCTTTTCATATTTTGCAGATGAATATGATCTCACACAATATACTATAATTTCTTCATATGCACCACATACAGAACCCACTGCCAAGACTTTAGAAAATGTAATTAATAAAGCCAAACAGCTTGATGTTAAAGTTATTTTTACTGAAGAAACAGCTGATCCTAAAACTTCTCAAGTAATTGCAAACGAAATTGGAGGAAAAATACTAGTTTTATCTTCGTTAGAAATCGGTAATGATGGAACTTATATTTCTAGAATGACTGAGAATCTAAATCATCTGAAGGAGGCATTATGTTGAAGATAGTAGAAATTGATCATCTTACAATACAATATCCTGATGTAAAAGCTATAGATGATGTTAGTTTTACGGTTAACCAAGGTGATTTTTTAGGCATAATTGGTCCTAATGGAGCAGGAAAATCCACACTTTTCGCTTCAATGCTTAGTCTTAATACAAAATACAAAGGCACAATCAAATTTTTTGGTACTGATATTAGAAAATCAAGAAACTATCTTAAAGAGATTGGTTATGTACCACAGAAACCAATCTTTGAGAAAAACTTTCCTGCAACAGTTAATGACGTTGTTAAAATGGGATTACAAAAAGAATCCGATGAAAGTAAAATTGATGAAATTCTGCAACAACTTTGGATACATGAGCTGAGTAAAAAAAGAATAGGTGAACTATCTGGTGGACAACAACAACGTGTATTTATTGCAAAAGCCTTAGTTAACAATCCTAAAGTTTTGATTTTAGATGAACCTGTTACAGGTATCGATCAACAAAGCATCGATCTTTTTTATAGTATTTTAAAAGAACTAAACTCCAAACAAAACATTACAATAATTTGGTCTTCCCATGATCTGGATGCAGTAAATAAATTAGCAAATCATGTAGCTTGTCTTAACCGAACTCTTTTCTTTCATGGAGAATCTGATGATTTCTTTAGCAATGATGATCTTGTAAAACAATATTCTGAAGCTTCTATGCAGGAACACATGCATCATCATTAGAAATGACTTTTGAAATTTTTACTTTTAGTTTTATGCACAGAGCAATTATTTCAGGCATTGCAATTGCAATTTTATGTTCAGTAGTTGGTCTTTTCTTAGTTTTAAGACGTTATTCATTATTTGGCGACGCTATTGCTCACTCATCATTTGGTGGAATTGCATTAGGTTTGATGGTAGGAATTTATCCACTTTGGACTGCCTATGGTGTTTCAATAGTCAGTGCACTAATTATGACACGAATTAAAGATAGATTCAACATATCTGGAGATGCCTCAATAGCAGTTCTTTTATCATCAGGAATTGCTGTAGGTCTCGTAATTATTGGATTATCTGGAGGATTTACTCTTGATATTTTCAGCTTTCTTTTTGGAAGTATCTTGCTTGTTAGTGTTAATGATACAATTCTAATTTTATCATTGACAGGAATTATTCTGATTGTAATTCTTTTACTCTATCGCCAACTTCTTTACTCTACATTCAACGAAGAACAGGCAAAAGTCAGTGGTGTACCAGTTGAAAAAATCAATTATCTTATTGTCTTTATGGCTGGAATTACTGTTGTAACTTCGATACAACTAGTTGGTGTTTTACTAATTTCTGCACTCTTTGTAATTCCAAATGTAACTGCAATAATGTATGGAAGGGGCTTCAAACAAACTGCAATAATTTCAATGAGTTTTTCTATATTTTCTGTGGTTGCTGGAATATTCATCTCATATATTTTTGATATAACCCCAGCAGGAACAATTGTATTATTTGCAATTGGAATATTTGCATGTACAATGGGAATAAAGTCTGCTGGACTATTATCCAGACATAATTAATTCATTTAATCTTCTTTTATCTTTTAGACTTTTGACAAAAAATAATGATGTTGCAATTATACCCATTGCAATTAATGGCGATGCAATCTCGGTATATTTTAGTTGAAAAATATCTGTATCTGGTATTTGAGATATTGTTATGGGAATCTCTGTAGTCTTTATCATTGCTAATTTGTTTCCTTGTTGTTCAACAAACCAAACATTGTCTTTATCATCAGATGTTAAAAATTGTACAAACGATGTTGCAGTTGGAATTGGAACCTCAATTAAATTTTTGTTATCTGGATCATATGCAGCAATTTTGTCTACTGTATGTTCTGCAATCCAAATATTTCCATATCTATCAAATGACATTCCATTAGGTGATGCTTCTTGATTTGGTACTGAAATTCTTTCAAATGTTTCAAGAATTGGACTAAATTTGGTAATTGCTATTCCTGTATGTTCTGCAATCCACAAATTCCCTTTATCGTCAAAAACCAGAGCCTCAGGTGATGCAAGAGGCTTTTCAGGCACAAATTCTGTTATATCATTATTTTTTGGATTGATAAATCCTATTTTACCAGAGGCTGATTCAGTAAACCAAATTTTTCCTTCATCATCAATTGTCAAGGCAAACGGCAGTGATTCTCTTGCAAGCATCTTAATTTCTTCAAACGTATCTGATTCTGGTTGATATTTTAAAATCATACCTTTGTTGGTAATTGAAATCCAAATATTTCCATCAAAATCTGCTTGTATGAAAGTAGGAATATTATCCGAAATCATAGGTACTATTTTTGGTAAACTTTTTGTGGTAATTTGTTTATTACTTGGATCAAAGTACCCGATCTGATTTCTTGGTGTATCAGTAAACCAAATTTTTCCTTGATTATCTTGTGTAAGAAATATGGTGGTTAATCCGTCAAATGAATATGATGTAAATTCTTGCGTATCAAGTGAGAATTGCCATAATTTAGGAGAAGATGGATCACTTATCCAAATTGAATTTTTTCCATCATACAAAGGGTAAAGAGGTTTTGAAGATTCAGGTAATTCGTATTCTATAATTTCTGTTTTCAGATCTGTTAATCTTGGTTTAACTAGTAAATTCATGAAAATTGATTCGTTTGCACTCTGATTTCTTTGAGTCTCTATTTCCACTTGCCACTGACCCGAAAATCCAAATGTTAAATCTCCTTGAAATTCAACTGGTTTACCTATCTCCTGTTTGATGATTTTCATGGGGACTTCTATTGGGGAAATATTTCTTTGTGGATTGGAGATCTTTACTTTGATTTCATTTGAATCATTCAACGGATTGTTTTCCAGATCGCTAACTTTGACTAAAATTGTATTTGCACCGCTAGAAAATGGTGTTATTTTAATATCAAATTTTGTATTTTCTGAAAACTCTATTGTACTGAAATCGTATGAAATTTTTTGCGCATCAGCTTGTTTTATTTCTCCAGCAGGCAAAGTTCCATTAGCAAGCAGTGCAACAACCCCTAAAAGAGCAATTCCTAATACAACATCGAATTTCAATGATCTTTTTAGTTTCTTGTATACTGCAATGGATCCTGATTGTAGATCTTTTTCAGCCTTTTTTTGAATCTTAAACTGGAAATACCCTCCTAATCCAACCATGATTGCTGCAATAGAAATTTTTACAAGAATTAATTTCCCATATACTGACTCGGTGATCAAGCCTACATCACTTTCCAAAAACCACATGAGTGTTGGTCCAGTAATTATCACAACTCCTACTGCAACGATAAACATAATTGAAAATCTTGGAATTAAAACAAGTGTCATCCTCTCACGTTTTGCTTCTTCCAATTGCGAAAATGTAGGTAGTAACGTAAATACAAAATAAATTATGCCTCCGATCCACACTGCAGCCACAAAATTATGAATATAATCTAAAATAATTGCAGAAGTCTCTCCACTGGCTGCACCATGTCCAATCAAACTTGAAGTTCCAATTAATCCAAGTGTAACTGCAAGCATTGGAATTTTATTTTTTATAGATAGATTCTTTTTTCTATCCATTCCAAACCACAAACCAAGAAGAATAATTGTAATTATCATTCTGATTAGCCATATATTTCCAAAATCAGTTTTAATTACTTCAAAAACTGAAGTTTCTAATCTTACGGTTTGTACTACTAACATCAAAATATTTGATACAAAAATCAGCACTAATCCAATACCTGTAATTGTCATGAATTTTCCATGATGGACAGATTCTAGTTTGTCTAATTCTTTTCTGATTAACTGTTTACTTTGAGTTCCCCAGATTAGTATTGAAGCAATTACAACACCTAACACAATGGTTTGACCTACAAGTCCTGGAAATCTTGATCCTGCTTCAGGCAAAAACACAAGTTCACTTGGTTGTAATTGCTGTTCAGGAACTATTACATCCCCTACTCCAAAATTAAATGCACTAGGTACAAGATGTCCGTCAACTTTTGAGAGAACATTACTTGTTACTGTATAGACTCCGCTCTCTAATGGAGGAGTAGTGACTACTAGAGATTTTTCATCTTCAAAATATTTTGTATCTTTGTTATCTATCTGTTCTCCATTATTATCAAATACTTTGAGAGAACTAAAATTAACATCAATTGGTTCTGAAAAATAAACTATGACTTGTGTTAATCCCTCAGCTGCATTTGCTGATGAATTTGGACTAGTTTCCATAGTAAATGGATGAGCCGCAGCATATGGAATAGACATTGATAAAATTAATAGTGAAATAATTAAAAATTTCCTCATTTACTTTTCAGGTTATCTTTGACAATTTAAACAGTTTTCATTTACTTTGAAGTTTGTACCAATCTACGTAAAGATAATAACATGTTACAATAAAGTAACAGTCATGAAAGTTATTACTTTGGGATTAATTGGATTATTATTTTCTGTTGGATTTGTATCACAATCTTTTGCTCATACAACAGTTGAGGTAGAACCTTACAAAATTGAAGTAGGTTGGGGACTAGAACCTCCAGTTGTAAGTATAAGAAATGATTTTGTTTTTAAAATAACTGAATCTGGTGATACTCCAAATTCGTACACAGGAGTTACGAATGCATTCAAAAATATAGAAGTTACAGCCATGTTTGGAGGAGTCTCAAAGAAAATTGATATCCACTCAGATCCCAAACTAGGATATTATTTTTCACCTGTAATCCCCACAAAGACTGGAACCTATATTGTGGATTTGAAAGGAGAAATTAATGGAATTCCAATAGATGTGCAAATTCCAGTCGAAGATGTAGAAAGTACTGCAGTATTGGATTTTCCACAAACTAGTGGCTCTTCATCAGATCAAGATGTGATTTCACTCAAAAATGCAATTTCATCACTACAAAGAGATGTCTCATCCATGAAAGATGGTTCAGAAAATGTTAATGGTGGTGCAGCATATGACTTTGCAGTTTTTGGATTGTCTATTGCAGCAGCTGCAATAATCTTGGCAATAGTTGCTTTAATAAAAAGAAAATAGAAAAAAGTTAATTCCTAAAATCTTGGAATTACTTTAGATTTTGCAGTAACAGCAACAATGCTTATGATTGAAACGGCTAGTATCATCATTGCAACTGTTCCAAATTCTGGAACAATGTTTGAAAATACTACTTGTTCACCTATAGGTCCTGTCTTTGGTTCATCTACTCCAAAACCTTGGAAGGTAATGGTGACCTCTACTGGATCTGATGAGCTAAGTGGTGCTGTTTCATGCATACCTTCTCCCTCATGGCCATGTGCAGCAATATCATTTAGTACTTCTGCACCATTTTGTGTTACCATGACGTCATAGTTTGCATGTTCTGAATCTTCAAAGTCAACTGTGATTTCCATTTTTTCACCTGAAGTTGGTGCGGAAGTCATAATTGAAACTTTTGTGCCATCAGATAACATTCCAGTTGCAGTTGCATCTTCTGTATGCATCTCTTCACCGGTATGTTCTTCATCTTCATGTTCTTCTGTTCCTGCTTCTTGTACTACAATTAATCCTGTCATCCATGGATGAACCATTGAAAAGTAGTGATATTCGCCTGGCTCTTCAAATTTGAATGAAAAAGAACTTCCCGGCTCTACTAAACCACTATCAAAGAATCCATCAGGACCAGTCTCAGCTGTACCACTTGTTATGGTAGTTGAGGAAGTGCCATCATTTGTCCATATCACTTCACCGCCTACATCCACAGTTGCCTCATGTGGAATATAGCACTCATTTGTCTCCTCACATCCTTGTGTATCAGAACCTGGTGCAATACTGACATTAACTTCTAAATGATCAGCATAAGCATTGCCAAATCCTATCGACATTACCATAACAGCAAGTAACTGTATTGTCAATACTGTATACGTTGATTGTTTTTTCATTAGTACAGTTTTATGAGAATGAGATTAAATGATCTGGTACATTCTTGAAATGTACCAGAATTAATCAAGATGTTTTAACAAGAAACTTTGATTTTTAACAGAATAAGAATAATGTGGATGAGAAATATTAGGACCAATGAAGATTAGCTCTTTTACCAAAATGACTCGCTTTTCTCATCCACTATGGTAAAGCCTGTACTTTGTAAATTATACAATAATTCTGTAAATAAAACAAAATTGGTACATTCGACAAATACACCATTAAATTTTGTACAGTAATTCTTGGCAGATAAAAATTTAACGAAATATGTAATGTGGTTTTTTATTATGACAAGTAATCTTATGTTGTTATTGATTTTGAAATGAGATTGATTGGGCTAGAATAAATCAATAGAAATTGCAAGTTGAATACTAAATAATTTATGAAATTCAATTGTATTTACTACAAATTCTTATTTGTTATTTTTAATCCTTCTTTGAGAGTAAGATTAACAACATAAGAAAAACTAATGTTCTTTTTTGATTTTTTAATCATATCTGCCTGGATTGCTCTAAGTTGATCTTGAATTTCCTTATCCACAATGATAGATAATCTACTAATTTCAGAATTCATTTTTCATCTCCATAAAAAAAGAAAATAATGGACTAGTAGTCCAGTATTGTTGCATCTTCATCGATGAGTCTTTGCATTTTAGGCATGTTTGGATGTGAATCAATTTCAATTCCAGGCAACATATCAGCAGGTTTTAATCCTGCCATGCTGATACAATGCTCACAAGCAATCACTCGTCCTCCTGAATCTAGAAACTGTTGAAGTTCTTGATTTGTTGCCTTTAGGCTATCTGAAGGCTGATTTACTCCGATCTTTACTCCATCAACATCAAGCATTATTGCTACGTTTTTGCCTTGAGCAAGCATTGCTTGCGAATGCTCAACGCCCATCATAGCACGATGATTATCATCGCTAGTGATGTGAACCATTACTGTTCTAGTGTATGCATCAACTTGTTGTTGACTTGGCATGGCTGCTATTGCAACTAGAAAAACTGCTGCAAAGACAGGTATCGCTATTGAATATTTCAGTGCTGATTTCATTGATAATATTATGTGAATTTAACATAAAATGAAATTGGTGACTTCGTAAAATGTACCAGTGTTATAATGCCAAGAAAATATCTTCAGAGTGTTCAAATTTCTCATCTAATAATTTTGAGAATTCCTTTTGAAAAGTGTGTTTTAGCAATTTCATGTCTTTAATTTTGTAACATTGTTTATTGTCTTTTTCACATTTTTCAATGACACCTTCCTTAATAAGCTCAGAAAGGTTCCAAGAAATGGTTCCAGGACTTTTCTTTACTTTAAGTGTCAATTCTTTAAAATCAGGATTTCCTTCAACTAGAATTTGAAAGATGATCTTCTTTTTTGTAGGTTTTCTGAGATTTCGTATTATGGAATACTCTGAATCTGTCACGTCAAGTGGATAATACCGTCTATGTCTAGTTTGTTTTTGAGATTTTACAACACCTTGTCTTTCTAGTTTTGCAAGATAGTGAGTAATTACACCATTTGCTAGTTTGGTTTTATCCATAAGTCCTTTAATGTGAATGCCAGGATTATTTTGAATTGTTTTTAGAATTATGTTAGATCTGTCTAATTGAGTTTTTTGTGATTTAACAGTATTGACGGATTTTATATTTTGCTTTATTTTCATGTATGCATTCATTTATGATAGAACGATGTCCCTGATGAGCTTTGTGTTTATTCGTAGTTACATATTTTGGTCATCTTGAAAAATTTAACGTGAGGGTATTGGTTCTCAAAATCTGTTTTATTAAAAAATTATGGTTGGATTAATGCTGCTCTTTGTTGCGTCTTTTCAAAATATCCGCTAATGATTTTGTGAGGAACATAATATGTTACATCTACAACATCACCAACTTGACTACTACATTTTTGTATTACAGGCATTGAGATGGTAGGCGTATTAATTACACAGCCTCTTTCTGTAATTGCCACTACTTTTCCTTGTTCTGTAATTTGTACAGGAAACCAATGCCATATAGGAGCAATTGTAGTTATTATCAGTAGAGCCAAAGCTGTCAGTACTATTCCAACGTACCATTTCCAAGGCATTTTCTTTTCTTTTTGTATGCTCATTTTTGTTCAGGAGATGTTATGATGAATTAACTAAAAAGGAAATTGGTGATTTTATCAAACAAAAATAACCTAGAATATGAATATTGCAAAAATGGAATAGATTTTTTTAATCTACAGTAGATAGAATTACAAATCATAAAAAATATTGAATGAAAAATTTAGATAAAAAAATAGATGAGAAACAATAAATCAGGTTATGAATAAACAAATGACTCCGTTAGGTTTCTCATCGACTATGGTCAAGTACAATAATTTAGAAGAACAGGATTAAAATGAAATTGGTACATTCGAAGTTCATACCAGTACAATCATGAAATGTACCAGTTCCTTAAAATAAAATTATTGATTGAAATGAAGTATGTTTGAAAAATCAACTCTCCCAAAAGAATCACAACTTAAAAAGAAATGGTGGGTTTTTCTTAGTAGAAAAAAGCAGAATTAATGACAAGACGATGAAAAAATTAGATAAAAAATACTTGTTGTTTACAGGATTGGTTCTAATCACAATCGGATTTTTGACTTTTGCCTTTATGTTTAATGATAATGGAAAATATGATAGCTTTGCCATGTGTCTGAAGCAAAAAGACATCAAAATGTATGGTGCTTCCTGGTGTCCACACTGTCAAGAACAAAAGAAAATGTTCGAATCATCTCAGAAATATCTCAACTATGTAGAGTGTTCAACAATTGATGGAACAGGGCAAATGGATGTTTGTAAAAATAATCAGATATCTTCCTATCCCATTTGGGAGTTATCTAATGGGACAAAACTTGTAGGAACATATTCATTTGAAAAGCTATCTGAGATCTCAGGTTGTGTTCTTGATTAAATTCTACTTTATAATTATATCTAATGTAAGATTTCTAAACGCAAAAAAATAATCATTCAAGTACTTCAAAAATAATGACGGTATGATGTATTTTCCTGAATAAATCTGAAATATATCATTTTTAATGATAAAGATAGATTATTTGAATAAAGATTAATCTCTGATAGATAATTACAAGTAAAAAAATTATACCACAATAATTTTTCGCTTGACAAGATTTTCAATCATCTTTAGAAAATCATCATCTGAAATTTTATCTTCGGACCACCAACCTGCTGTTGTTTTGATCCATGATGGTAATTTCCAATTTGATTGAGCAGTTATTTCTTTTGATGTTACTACTACAATTCCTTTTTTAAACAAAAAGTCAATTCCTTCAAGAAATTCTGAGTCAGATATTTGATCTGTAGACCACCAATTTGCGTTTGTTTTTACCCATTGCGGAATTTTAGAGGTTTCAGGAGGCAACCCTTTTTCAAAACCAGTAATCTTTAGAATTCCTTGTGACGTTGGCCCTACAGTAAATGCAACATGCCAAAACCCGATATCATCTATACTTTGAATAAATTTTACAGGTTTATCATTTAGAGTGACATTGAATTTTTCTTTATCTGAAATTTGTGGAAATTCAAAGTTTGCATAGGTCTCAAGTGGGTAACTATTGTATCCGCGTATTGTAAGAGTTGTTCCTTCTTCATTGAATTTAGCAGCAGAATACCACGCACCTGAATCATATCTAAAATCAAAATTACCTCCATTTTTCTTTGCAGTAATTGGAACAACAGTAGTATCCAAAGGAGCAAAACAGCTATAGTAAAAAACATCATCAGTTATTGAAGGATCAGGATACATTGAAAATTCTAGAATTTCACCAGGCTCTATTTTGTCAATATATTCAATATTGTGAACAATATCGAGTACTTTTTCATGACCATGAGCTATTGCAAGAATTTTTGGGTTGAAGATGGTTTGATTTCCATTATTATGAATTCTTCCTGTAACATGACCGTCATCATGTTTGACTAATGTTTTATCATAAAGAATCTCAATTGATATTGGATCTTTTTGTGTTTTTACAAATTTGAGTTCAGCTGTAAGTAAGATAGGAGTATCTCCTGTAACTTCAGGAAATTTTGTTTTAAATGGGATATCTGTGTTTGGTGGAATTGGAACATGATATACTGTCTTGGTAAATGTATTGTCTCCATCAATTACAGAAACTAAAATGGTTGGAATTACAGCATAGTCATTTTGGTTTTTTACATTGCCTCCAACTGTATATACGCCTTCATAATCAAAATATCCAATATATTGTTCTGGTGGTATCAAAACCTCGGCAAATGTAAATTGAGAAATAAGTAATGATGTAAACATGAATCCAATTAGAATAAATACTATTTTTGATTGTAATAGACTAGAAAGCGTTGATAATATCTTCGAATCCAGATGTGGGTTTTTCAAGTAAGCTTGGTCGATAGTCTTCAATTAATTGATCTATTACCTTTCTTGTTTTAATATAATATCTCTTTCTTAGATTTTCAAGTCTTACTTCAACTTGTTCATCTTGGACTAGTTGTGATAGATATAGAGAAACTGTGGAAGGTGATTTTCCTACCACGTCAACTAGTTCACTAAACTCTAGTCCGTCTTGTTTTATGAGAGCTAATAACAGATCTCTTGGGGTTTGTCTACGTAATGCTTTGATAGTTTTTGATTCATCTTCGGTAATTCCTGGTGGATAAAATCTGGATTGTCTTGGACCACGCACTACTTTGATTATACCATGTTTTTCTAATTTACCAAGATAGTGACTAAGAACACCATTTTTTAATCCAGAAGAACGCATTATTTCTCTGAATTGAATTCCTGGATTCTGATCTATGATTTGCTGTAATTGTGTATTTCTATCAGTCATTTCTAAACACTCCCAATGCTAACAATCCCAGTGTACTAAATGTCAATAAATGTCCTATCTCTAATAGAGACATATAACCTAAATCATAAAGTGTAGGCCATGTGGCATCAATTACTAAAACTGATTCAGCTACAATAAAAGTTACAAAAGCAAGTGTACTAAGTAAAAGTCTTTTTGTTTTTAATTTAGAATATGCCAATATTGCAAGAATTGTAATGAATACTGCAAGTGTAATTCCAGCAATATGCAAAAAGATGTGTGCTAAATGAAACCCATGTAAGAGATGAGGCATTATTACGGGAATTGCCAATATTGCCACTACACCTATAACTACAACAGAGAATAACGTTGACTTACGTTCAATAAGACTCCGAGGTCTAAACAAATCACAGAAAATGTTGTTTTTACAGATTTAAACAGACTGGTTCATACTTCGAATTAGATGCGATCAGATATGAAGAATTTTATTTTGTATTAAATATCGTATTCCCTGAACAAAAGTTTCATCGTCAATTTGTCCATTTGACCACCACTTTGCATTGTTTTTAATCCAAGATGGAATTTCATTTGTTTCGGTGCCTGTACCTTGAGAAGTTGGAGGAATATTCATTATTTTCTCTTTTATCAAATATTGAATTCCTTTAACAAATGAACTATCATCAATCTGTCCATCTGACCACCAAGCTGCATTGGTTCGTATCCATTTAGGTATTGAAATACCATTATTTTCATGTGATATGGGATTAATTATAATTGGAATAGATGTTTTTGCAAGATCATTATCTCCAAGATTTAGAAAATTCAGATGTACAATTCCAGTTAGATCATCAGGTATTGTAAATTCTGCTGTGTTATGTTTTTCTTTAGAATCACTACTAATTCCACTTTGTTTGAAAATTATTTTATCATTTTGAGTAATTGAAAAATCATAATTTACTGCTATGGGTCTATTTTTTAGAAAAATATCAGTAACATCAAAATAGATTGTTGCTTTGGAATTTGATTGTAAATTTTTTGGTTCCCAAGATGTAATAATTCGAAATTGTCCATTTTCAGTTACTGAACTTAATTGAATATCATCTGAATTTGGTTTGATAAGAAAATTCATTCCATTTAGGTTTGAATTATGTTTGTAAATATTCCATAATTCTTTTTGACTAATAATAAAATGAACTACTCTTCCATCAGAAAAAAAATCATCGATTGTTACAATATCGTCAGATAATTTGATTTCGTTTACATACACAGAAAATCCAGATACCAGTAGATCTCCAAATGTTTTTGGAATTATTAATTCTTCATGGATTACAGAAGTTTGATTAATGTTATTAGCACTCCATTCAAAAGGCATGGAAAAAGTGATTTCTTTGGATTCAATATCATAGTGAAAATTCTTTATTTCGTCATAGTATGTAACAACATTAATTATTTGTGGGCCAAAAACAGAATGATTAATTTCATGTTTAGATGTTTGTGCAATTGAAATTCCGGCATCGAAAGTCAGTGGCACATCTAATTTCTTTGAATAACCATCGGCTGTAAGAATACGAATATCAAACTTGTATAGTCCACCCTCACTTAGTTTTGGACCCTTTACATTGACCATTCTATTTTCTAATCCAAGTAATGAACCAAAGAAATCTTTCTTGTTCTCTTCTTGAACTTGAATTGTGTCAGTATTTTCGGATATGAAATTAAAAACTATAATTCCATTATGACTTTGAAATTCTTTTTCAAAAAGAAATTGTTCGCCACGACTAGATTTTATCAAAAATGTGACATCTCTAAGTGTAATTTTTGAATTAAAATCAATTAGTGAAATTGATATTTGCTGATCATCATTTTTATCTGGATTATTTGGAGATGATGAAACTTCTAGACTTACTTGTTTTCCATACAGATCAACCGGTGGAAATATTTCACTTCCTACACCATGACCATAAACATCTACAAGTGTTAAAGAAGAAATAGAAATTAAAAACAAAATAAGCAAATGTAATATTTTTCCTTGCAAGTCTTCTTTTATTTCCTGATTGTCTATTTAAAAATCTAGATTAAGTTATTCTCAAATATTCTTTATTTGAATCAAAATAAATTATTATGGATTTATTGGTGTTCTGAATGAACTGTTGGATTGGCAGAAACACCAAGATGTGCGTGCATTGATTCATAGTCGTATACAATTCCCATGCCAGTAAGTTTTACAGTAACTGTTGTTTTATCTTTCCAACCGCTTGGAATATCTGTACTTCCATACAAGTAATTATTTCCAACAAATATTGTAGTACTCTGATCAATTCCATTTTTTGCTGAACTAATTTCTGTTAATGTAACTTCTAGAGTTGTATTATCGACAGGATGAACATGTGTTATTTTTACACCTGGAACAGAGCTCATTGTTTGATAGTGAGGTTCACAGTAAGCTGGAGCCATCATTGAATCTTGATGACATAACTGGTGAATAGTTCCTGGAGCATAGAATTGTCCATGACGACTTTGTCCGCCACCTGGACTAGACATGCCACCCATGCCAGACATTCCGCTCATGCCACCCATGCCAGACATTCCGCTCATGCCACCCATGCCAGACATCATTGTCTGCATGTGATTCATCTGTATCACATTACCTCCATAAGCACCAGCTAGAATACCAACACTAAATGTGGCTGCAATTATAGCAATCAGTATGTATCGATTCATTACTGAAGATTTTTTCGAAATTTTATGTATATGTTCATAGGAAGATTCTCAAAAGTGATAAAGATGTAATCAAGTCCATTTGGTTGGATCTTTTTTCCAAATTTGTTTGCCATCAACAGTTACTTGATCTTTTTCTTCAAAGACAGTATGCCATTTTCCATTATGAGGAAAAATTTTATTCATTTCTTCTACTTTTTTGTTAGTTGGTGCTTTATTCATTAAAGCTCCCCATCTCATGTTAGGTACCTTGGGAAGAATATCATTAATGTCCTTCATATTTCATCATAAATTACTAAAATTATTGTTCAATTCTCATTATTCCCTCTTTGATCAAATATTGTATTCCTTGAACAAAAGAGTTATCGTCAATTGAGCCATCTGCCCACCACCCAGCATTGTTTTTAATCCAGGGTGGGATTTGGTTACTTCCTGATCCTGAACCTATATCAAATGATGTGCTAGATATTCCAGAGAATGTTTGTAAATTATCTAATCCATGACTGAAAATTGCCAATGTCATTTTGTATTTACCTGCAGATTTGAAATTAAATTCTGGTTTGTCAATACCTTCTGTCAAAAGTATACCAGGCGAATTAGGATCAGTATTTTTTGATTCATAGATTTTAGCTCCTGAAGAGTCTTCTATTCTGTAGCCATATGTTACCCATTTTAGTAATTTGTTATCTTTATCAAAAAAGGTTATTTCAAATGGTATTTTTTCATCTGAAGTTAATTTAGAATCATATTTTACTTTAGCAAATGCACCACTATCAAATTTCATATCAAATGAATTTTTTTCTGCCATCAAACCAGTATCTGGAGATAGACTAAATTCCATTGTTTTTGTTCCAGGTTTGTTAATTTTGGCTATATCCAAAATACTTTCTTTGCTTAACAAAAAGTGAAGAATTAACGTATTATCCATTGAATATGGATCAGCAATTAACATTCTACCTGTAACAGGAAATCCATTTACAGCTGCTTTGTATGTTCCAGCTTGTGAAAATTCTTTAAATGAAGTTGGGAAATGAATTTCTTCATGAACAAAAATGTTTTGTGTTTCTAGTCTTGATGCATCCCAGTTAAATGGCATTGAAAATGAAACTAATTTTTTAGATTCATCATAGTTAAAATTATTTATTTTATCATAGTATGATGTAACAGTTAAATCATAAGATTTGCCTCCAGTTGAAACTGTTTGATCAAAAATATCTCCAACACTAAGCCAAGAATCGAATCGTGGTGCTTCAGATTGAATAAAGATATTTTTGTCATGATCTATTCCAAAAATTTCTATTTCAAAGTGGTACAATCCTGCATCAAGTAAAATTGGGGCCTTTACAGTGATTTTATCATTTATTGAAGTCCATCCTCCTTGAAATGGTTCTTCATCGCCATACACAATAACATCATTTACATCTAGATCTTCAGATTGAATTTTAATGGTTAAATTACCAGAATGTGTATGAAACAAATCTCTCATCAAAAGTTTTCCGTCTTTGTCAACCGTCACAAAAAATGATGTGTGTTTGATTGTTTCTCCTGTTTTGGCATCAAAAAGACGTAATTCTAAAAATTTATCACCAACTGTATCTTTGGTAAGAATTGGTGGGCTGATTTTGATAAACAAGCTAGCATCTCTATCACCTACACTTGCCGGAGGAAGATTTTCTTGTGTAAATCCATCGCCATAAACATATGAAGGAATCTGGGAAATTATCAACAGAGATATAGAAAAAATCAGAACAGTTGAATTATTCATAATATTATCTAATTTGGACATGTATGACTTGACAATTTAAAAATATCTCTATTTTTCATTTTGTGGATAGACTTGTGGTTTGACTATACTTAGTGAAATTGCATGATCATCTATCATGGAACCAACTCCTACAGAGACATTTTTTATCCTAATCTCTATTTTATCAAATTCATTTTCAGAAATATCATATGTCGATGATAAAATTTCCTTTACTTTTATTTCCGTATCAGATATTACATTTAGTTTTGAATTCAGTGTAACATCTAATGTAGTTTTTATCATGTGTTTTGGAATCTTGCCAGTTTCATCACTAATTATATAAAATGATATTTTTTCAAGAACTACTTCATGTGGTAATGTATCCAAGGCATTTGCAGTAAAGAAGACCTGAACATCTAACAAGTTTATGTCATCTGATGAATATTGAATCGTAGTGTTTGGATTGGCAGGATTATAACTTTGTGGGATTGTAACAAATACAAATCCTCCTACATGAGAAATGTTATTTTCTAAGCCTAGTACTTTTTTAATGTCTCTACAATCAAGTCCTGTTGATTTTTGATGATCTAGTGGCATTAAAGTTGAATGAGATGTTGGTCCATCATTTACAGATACAGTCCATAAGAAAGAGATTTCAGATAATTGTTTATTGGTAATACTGATATCAGTATTATAATGACCCGGTCGTAACGGACCATTACCATCTACAATAGAACCGCACACAAATTTTGCCACATATGTTATGTCCTTATTGTCAGCACTAGAAATTGCTTTATCTTCGGCAAAAACTGTATCTAAATAAATTGGAGAAACAGTAAGAAAACCAATGGTAAAAATTAGGATTACATAATTGTAAATAGAAAAATGGTTCAAGTTGTAATACAAGATATGATTTGCTTATTAATCTCTGTTACTAATTGGAGAAGAATTAAATCAAAAAAAGTTGCCTTAGATTAGATTTATTATTTAAAAATTAACAAATATTTGATATCTAGAAAAAACATGACAATAGATAAACGTGTAATTTTTATTCATGGTATAAAGAAAGATAATTTGTGAGATTTTTAATTGTATTACTCTTAATCCCATTATTAATTACTCCAATATTTGCTCAAACAAATTCACAGACTCTACCGACTGAGAAAGGAACACTAGATGTCAAGTTATCATATGACGAAATAATTCTAGGACAGCAAACTAAATTAAGTATTGAATTTATCAACCCTCAAACAAAAAAAGTCCAAGAACATATTGATTATAAAATAACAGTTTCAAAAGATGGTGA
>CALKVM010000003.1:0-51840 GCA_938049695.1 uncultured Candidatus Nitrosoarchaeum sp.
CATCAGAAATTATTTCTGCAATTTTTATTGCTTTTGAAATCTTTTCTGATTTAGAAACTAAAATAGTAAGATCTGGAATATTATTTTCTTTTTTTGATTTATATTTTTCAAATTTATACAGAGACATTTTGCATCCTTCTACTATCTGAGATACTGACGAAATAGGTTCAATTAGAGAACTTGGTGGCGCTATTATGGAAAATTCTTTTAGTTTTAACTCTCTGGCCTTTTGAGCAATTTTACCTGAAACAAATCTTATGGTGTCATTAGTGAAGTTCTCTTTTTTACCTAATCCTGCTAAGAGTATTCTTTGCGATGCTATTCTACCTGTAGTTGGAATGACTAATATTTTGCCAAATCCCCCACCCATGTCATTTATTGATTGTTTTATTGATGGGGTGATTTTAGAATCAATATTTTCTAATCCTAATACTTTATCTGAATCTTCTAATACAAATCCGCAAAGCATCGTTGTTTTCTTTTTCAAATTATTTGGATTTTCTATTCTTATCTTCATTATTATGAAAATCTGAGTTTCGATGTGCTATTTAGATTTACTAAAGATCTATCTTTTTACTATTTGAGAATAAGCTTGCAGATCTTATAAAAACAGCTTTTACAGTTTTACATTCATGTTCGCATTTTTCATTCATTTTAATTTTGTTTGAGTTTCCTCCTTTTGTTGTAATTATTGCTCTTAGTAATGGCAAAAGTGCGGCTCTTCCACCATATGCCGTTTTTTCATCTATTAACCAAAACATTTCTAGTGCTGATTCTCCCAATATTGTTTTTTTTAGTTTTATGCCAAATTCTGAATAATGTCCGATCATTATCAAATTACCTCTTGTGAGAAATTCAATCATTTTTGCAAATTTCACACACAAATAACATTGATTATCATAAACTACCATTGGCACTTTTTCTTTGTTATTCACAATACTGCTTAGTTACCATCAGATTAAAATTTTACAGAAGTAGATTTTTATTAAATTTGTGAATGATTATAATCGAGAAATGGGACTTAATTATTATCAAATCAAGAAAAATGTTTTACAAGCCCGTAAGTTAGTGATTAAGGCAATAAGCAATGCTGGCTCTGGTCATCCCGGAGGTTCTTTTTCGATGGCTGAAATTCTAGGGTGTCTATTCTACAAACACCTACAATATGATCCTAAAAATCCACAATGGGATGATAGAGACCGATTAATCTTATCTAAGGGACATGCTGCACCTGGTTTGTTTTCAAATATGGCTATTGCAGGCTATTTTCCAGAATCTGAACTTGAAACTTTAAGAAAATTTGGTAGTAAATTACAGGGACATCCTGATCTAAAATGCCCTGGGGTTGAATTTTGTGGCGGTTCATTGGGAACTGGACTATCTTATTCTATAGGTGTTGCACTTGCTGCAAAAATAGATGGTAAAAATCATCATGTCTATACTATAATGGGTGACGGTGAATCTGATGAAGGACAAGTATGGGAAGCTGCAATGACTGCTGCAAAATACAAAGTAGATAATCTTACAGCTTTTTTGGATAGGAATTTTATCCAACAGGATTCTTACACTGAAAAAATTATGCCATTAGATGAAAAATTGGAAGGCGATAACATTTCTGAAATGTGGAAAGATGCGTCAAGATGGAAAACTGGTGATAAATGGAGATCATTTGGTTGGAATGTAATTGAAATAGATGGACATAGGATTGAACAAATTGATGCTGCAATTACTAAAGCAAATTTAACAAAATGTATGCCTTCAATAATTATTGCTAGAACAATTAAAGGGAAAGGAGTTGAACATATGGAAGATAATCCACAATGGCATGGAAAAGCTCCTGACTCTGATGTATCTCCAATAATTAATCTAGAACTTGACTCTCAGTTTATGATTGCACCTTCAATCATTGCAGGTGATATGACAAATCTGGAAAATGAAGTAAAACGATGTGTAACTGGAAGAGCTGACTATGTTCATCTTGATGTGATGGATGGACAGTTTGTTCCGACCACAACTTTTGATCATAGAAAAATCAAGGAACTACGATCTTTAACTGTAATTCCATTTGATTCTCATTTGATGATTAATGAACCTGTAAAACATGTTCGAGATTATGTTGAAGCAGGAAGTGATATCATTACAGTTCATGCTGAAGTTTGTGATGAATCAAGTTTCGGTGAAATTCATGATTTGTTAAAACAGAATCAAGTTGGCGTAGGTCTTGCAATCAATCCAGACACTGAACTTCCTTTATGGTCTTACAAATTCATATCTACACTTGATCAACTCATTGTAATGTCTGTTGTACCTGGAAAATCAGGTCAAAAATACATTGAAGAAACACATGGAAAAATGATTAAGCTGAATACTGTTCTAAATGAGCACAAGTTTTCAGGCTGTATTGAAGCTGATGGTGGTGTAACTCTTGATAATATTGGCTCATGTTTTGTAGATGGTGCTAGATCTTTTGTAGGTGGCAGTGCAATTATTGGAAAACAAGATGTACGTGGCGCTATGAGAGATTTTAGAAACCAAGTTTTCAAAACAAGACGAAAAATCTTGCTTGATAAAGCAAATGAATTGGGAGGTTCTGATCTTGTAAAGAAATGGATTGGACTGCATATCGTTGGTGAAAAACAAGAGCAGATTAAGAAAATAGCAGAAGAGGCAGGTTATCTTTGAATCCTCCAATTATGACTGATATGCGTTCAGAGTACTCAAAGACACTAATTGAACTTGGAAAAGAAAATCCAAACATAGTGGTTTTGGGTGCTGATACAACCGATTCTCTTAAAACCTCCGGATTTGGTAAGATATTTCCAAATAGGTTCTTTAATGTGGGAATCGCAGAGGCAAATTTAGTTTCTCTATCTGCTGGTCTTGCAGCTTCTGGAAAAATATCTTTTGCTAGTACTTATGCAACATTCCTACCTGGACGCGCAGTTGATCAAATAAGAAATGGCATTGCTTACCCTTCTCCTGGAAACAAAAAAGGCCTCAATGTAAAATTAGTTGTCTCTCATGGTGGATTGTCTGTTGGACCTGATGGTGGTTCTCATCAACAAATTGAAGATATTGCAATTATGCGAGCAATTCCAAATTTTCGTGTATTCATACCTGCTGATACTTTTGCCGTTTCAAAATTAACTAGATTAATGGCAAACGAATACGGTCCATTTTACATGAGAATGACAAGATCAAATACTCCGATAGTTCATTCTGAATCACAGGATTTCCAAATTGGTAAAGGAATCACAGTTCGTGACGGATCTGATTGCACTATAGCGGCATGTGGCATAACAGTAAGAATGGCACTTGAAGCGGCTGAATCATTACAACAAGAAGGAATTTCTTGTCGAGTATTGGACATGTTTTCTGTAAAACCAATTGATGTTGAACTCTTGGAAAAATCAGCAAGAGAAACTGGATGTATAGTTACTTGTGAAGAACATAATATCTTAGGAGGTATGGGTTCTGCAGTTACAGAATCTGTTTCTGAGAGATATCCTGTTCCAATAAAACGAATAGGCGCTCAAGACATGTTTGGCGAATCTGCTAGAGATAATGAAATTCCACTGCTTTTAGAAAAACATGGAATAACATCTTTTAATATGGCAAAACAAGTCAAAGAAATTAGGAGTAGAAAATTATGAAAATTTTTCTTGATACTGCAAATCTAGAATCAATCCGAAAATTCAACGATATGGGTCTGTTAGATGGTATTACTACCAATCCTTCTCTTATGTCTAAAGAAGGTGGTGATCCAAAAAAGGTCATGGAAGAAATCACAAAAATCATCAAAGGCGATGTCAGCTTAGAAGTTATAAGCACTGAATATTCTGGAATGATTGAAGAAGGAAAGCGTCTACGTCAATATGGTAAAAATGTTGTCGTAAAAGTTCCTATGACTCCTGATGGTTTGAAAGCATGTAAACATCTTACATCTGAAGGAATACCTGTAAATGTTACATTGATTTTTTCACCAAATCAAGCATTACTTGCAGCAAAATCAGGTGCAAAATATGTTAGTCCATTTATTGGTAGATTAGATGATATTGGTAAAGATGGAATGAATTTGATTAGAGATATTAAGAAAATATTTGATAATTATAAGGATAAAGATGATAATTTTAAAGCCCAGATTCTCGTTGCAAGTATTCGTCATCCAATACATGTTATTGATGCCGCAAAAATTGGAGCACACGTTGTAACTCTACCTCCTGCAGTTTTAGATAAAATGCTACAACATCCTCTGACTGATATTGGACTAGAAAATTTTCTATCTGATTGGAAAAAACTAAAAGCAGAAAACTCTGATATAAAAATTTAAAATTCATGTGAATTATTTTTTATAGTTATTTTATGATGAATTATTTTATTATAATAATTGGTATCTTTAATTTATGAAGTAAATAGTTTGCAATACTTCAAGACATACTTCAGAACCTGGCTCCGATCGTCTTAAACCTGTTATGATAAGATTGAATTTCTTAATTTTTGAAAATTATTTTATTGTTGCTTTCTTTTTTTTGAACAGTATAAACTAGAATAATATGCTTAAAAATGAAAATTGAGGTTTTTTATGATGATCCTTTGTTTGTGCTTTTTCTTGAACCAGTTCCCCTACCTGTGATTCTGGTCATTCCCTCAGTTGAAGGTCTTGGTTTTACGCTTGGTACGTCCCCTAATCGTTTTGAACCAGTTCCCCTACCTGTGTGAACCATTCTATTTGCTGCTAGTTTTTTCTTTTCTTCTTGCACTTTTTGGTATGCATCTCCAGCCCAATCTTTTGCACCGTCATCAATTTCTCTTGTTCCTGTTCCTCTACCTGTTCTAATTCTAATTTTTCCCATAATTGAGGTTATCATATCTTGTATTTATTTAAGCTCATTATGCTATGAGAAATTATATTTCGTATAATCTTGAATAGGCATTAATTTATCACCATATTTATACAATCCAATATTGACAATAGTTTTATAATATTTTTAAAATCATGTTTGAGTGTGTTTTGTGAAAAATAAATTATATTTTTTGATTCCTTTAATTGCTATTGTTCTAATTTTATTCAATGCTCTTTTTGGTCATTTGATATTTGATTCCCCTTATGGTCAGGATATTAACAAGTATTCTATCTATGTTCATCTTCAACCTGAATGGAATAGTTACCCTGGAAATATCATCTATGATATAACAAATGTCTGGTCAAATTCAAAATCTAATGATAAAGAATTTGATTATAATTCTTCAAACACTACAATGTTTTCTGATTATAACTCTAATCAATTACAATATCAAAAGCAAAAATCATTTGTTGAATTAAAACATGAATTTAGTAATTGTGAATTTAGTTGGAAACCACATCTCTATAGATATGTAATTGACAGTGTTCGTAATAGTATTGAATTAATTCAGGGAACTGAATTAAATAATGATCCATACGTATCAATTTATCCAAATATTCCAAATGAGAAATATAATTCAGAGAAACAAAAAGAAATTATAAATCAAGGATACGCTCAATTCATACCAATTTGTACTTCAAAAGATTTGACTTCTTATGAATTTGCAGTTTCGATAAATGACAAAAATACTGCTTTTGATGTCTATTTTATACCGTCTGAAATTGAATTAAGAGAGTATTTGAAAGATGGTTCTTTTATCTTTTATACTAAAGAAGGATGTTTTGCAACCAATCACAATAGTTTTAGTGGTATTTGTAATAATGTGGGAAAAAATTCAGGGTTGTTGGTTGTATTACCTGATAATCTAAAACTATCTTTAACTAAAGTGAAAGTCAGTTTGCATGAAAAATTACTGGATTAAATTATTTTTTAATTATTAATCCAACCAAGTTTTCTAAAATGAACAAACATTATTGCTACTGGTATTATTGCTACTAGAATTATTATTATGAATGATGTATATGGTCCTAAAAACGTTGAATGATCACTCAACCCTCCAGGTAAATTTACGTTCATTCCATAAAATGCTGCAATAATTGTTCCAGGAATTGAAAATGTGAAGATTATTGTTAATGCTGCAAGTATTTTGTTTGTTTTTTCAGTACTTAGCATGTAATCTGTATCTTTGTAAATCTCAATCGTTTCTCTGGATTCTTCCAGAGTTTCAATTACTTTATCAATATGATCAATTACATCGTCAAAATATAATGAAAGATCTTCTTCATCTGAAAATCTTTTAATATTTTTAGCAATCTCTAATACGAATTTTTTTAATGGATTTGCTATTCTTCTCATAATGTTGATTTCTCTTCTAAGTAATGCAATACTTCTTGCAACTGATATCGTTTCATCAAATACTTCATCTTCAATGTCATCTAAATTAGCAATTACCTTTCTTGATATGTGTAAGAGATCATCTACTAGAATATCTAATATTTCATGAAGTAGATATCCTGATGATTTTCCAAGTAATCTTTCTTTTCTATGTTGATCCAAATCATTTTTACAAATATTTACTAAATCCACTAATGGTTTTAAATCTCCTTGATGAACAGTTATTAGAAAATCTTTTCCTATGAATATAGAAAGTTGACTATTTCTTGAAATTCCAGGCTGTTGTAAAAGTGGGGGGAAATGCAATATTACAAAGAAATGATCATCATAACTATCTAATTTTGGAAGCTCAAATTTAGTCATGCAGTCTTCAATGTTTAATGTGTTGAAATGATATGTTTCAGCTAATTTTTCAACATCGCTTCTATCTGGACTTTGTAAATCAAGCCATACAAATTTCTTACCTTGAACTGTTTCTATCTTTCTTTCAACCGATAACCCTGTGGGTTTTTTTCCACCATGCAGTCGATTAGTGATGAATCCATTCTTCAAGTTGAATGATAGCCTGATTGAACAAATTTAAAGCGATCGATTATTTTGATAAAAAATTCTAGTGATTCATTTGAATCAATAATCTGACATCTTGAATTTTAGGTTATTTCCACGGAAGTAAATAATTAACGCCAACCCATGTGAGTGCGATTGTTATTCCCATAGCTACCCACCAAAATCTCATGTCTATAATTTCCACTGGTTAATAATAAATCTACAGGCTAATTTTCATCGTGTTAAAATCAAAGATTATTACAGGATAAACGATTTTCTATTTTTGTGGCCTTCGTAGTACAGTGGCTAGTATAGGGGATTGTGGATCCCCGGACAGGGTTTCGATTACCCTCGAGGGCCTACATAATTTTTTTAAAAAATACCGTATTTGCTTGATTCCATCTCTTCCTTAATGGCCAGTTTGAATCTAGGAGTTTTACCCTCTAAATTATTTGTAAGCCATGTGAGAAATTTTTTTTCAATACCCTTTCCTTTCAATTTATCAAAATCTGCTCCCATTTGATCAACGAGTTTTTCTACCAATGTTTTGTTAATACTTACAACAAAAAAATGCCATCCAAAAGCAAATTCTGAATCCGTCATTACAAAATCCTCTTGACTATGTACCATCTCTTCTAAAAGAGAAAGTTGCTGTGTTATTGCCTTACTTGTTTTATCATAATCTACGGCAGATACGTTGATGTTTATTTTACCTACCATGATTGTATATGGTTATTACAAAATAAAAGGATTGCACAAAATTATTTTAAAAGATGTTCAAAATCAATATCGAAATGTGTTTTCATGATGTCTATGTATGTCTGAATTGACTCAGGGGTTTTCTCTCCACAAGAGACTCCTAAATTCCTTGCACTAATCCAAATCACTAGAGTCTGAATAATTGTTAAGAATCTATCATTTCCAATTTCAGGAGCACTAATTGCTTTTGTGTATCTCTCTGCAAATTCCCATGCAGTTATAAAATCTACACATTTTACCCCAAAAATTGCCAACAATTGCTCTTGCAAACTGTTTGCTTTCTTGAAAGGAACTTGGTTAATTATATATGGAAATTCCACTTTTTCAGGAAGACAATCTGGTAAGGGTCCCCAAATCGTGATTATTTTTGTACCTGGTTTTAGATCTTCAAATTTATTCATCATATGCTTAATGATCTCTTCATTAGTAAACCAGAACAAAATCACAGTAGCATCAGAAATATCTGCATTTTGTATATCTTCACAAATTAACTCTCCTGAAAGATTATCTTGATTTAGAATATTTTTTGCTTGTTTTATTTTATCTGGATTATTATCAATGCCTACTGCCTTTTTTACATTGTATTCTTTCAAAGACAATGCAATTCCTTTTCCATCTCCACAACCAAGATGATAAAAAATATCATTTTTTCCTAAATTTAAAAAATTAAAAATTTCTCTAAACGACTTGTCTGGTAATTGTACATCTTCTCCACTGACTATATTTGCTGGTAGTGATTTTAGATATTCTTCTATTTTCAATACTGGAATTAAAACAATATAGGATTTATTCTCTTATGCTTTCAAGCTTTGAGACTGCTTGCCATAACTGTGTTCTCACATATGATGGCATATTGGGATCTTGTGTCACATCATCTAACAAACTAATTGTATTGTTAGCTCTGACTGACAGTGAGTATTCTGCATTATTCAAATCTGTTATCAAATCAATTATGGATTTTTTAATTGTCTTTGGTGTTGAATGGTTTGTAGCAATTTGATTTAGTGTTTCAATAGCTTCTTTCATTGCTTCTTTGTTTTGTTTATCATCAGCCATTTTTTATACCATTTAATGAAAATTTGAAGTATATAGTCACATCTCTACAAATACGTTGTCTGATTCTACAGAAACATTGTATGATGCCAAATCTCTAATTTTAGCGGGAAATTTAACTAATTTACCTGTTTTACAATCAAATTCGGCTCCATGCCATCCACATATCACTTTACATCCATCTAATTTTCCTTCTGAAAGACTTGAGCCTGAATGAGTACAAGAATCATCCGTGGCACAATAATCCCCATCAATATTTGCAACCATTATCTCTTTACCATCCACAGAAACTTTGATCATTTTTCCAGGAGAAATATCTGTGGTTTTTCCAGCTATTATTTTACCCATCACGGTTTTTAGTCTATCATTCTTAATATTTTTTCGTATATGGGGACAATAATAATTAGAAATGCAATCAATTCAGATAAATTTTCTGTATTGAATTTTTGTAAAGATACTTTTTCATGGGGTGATTATATTCAAGATGTTTGGGATTATTGGTTATCTGAAGGTAATTTACTCGTTATTGAAAAACAACACCCTGTTGGTGTGTGTCATGCATTTTTCTCTAAAAATCAAGTATGGATTGAAGGAATTAGAATTAACTCGAATTTTCGTAGGCAAGGTTTAGCTTCAGAATTAGTTAAGCATGTAGAATCACTTGCTAAAGAAAAACAGATATTATTTTCATTCATGCTTATATATAATGAAAATTCATTATCTCTTTCAATGGCAAAAAATCTCAATTATCAGATATTTCAAACTTGGAATTATTATTCTCTCTTACCTCAGTTTAACAATAATCATAAAATCCAATTTGGTAATGTCCTAAATTATACAAAAACACATTATGTAAAATCATGGAGATGGTTAGTTTTAGATGAAGAAACTTTACTTTTGTTATCCAAACAAAATAAAATAATTTTTTCAGACGAGTCTGGTGATATTTCAATTGCAATTCTAACTGATTCAGAACATTTTGATAAAACCCTAATTGTAACTTTGTTTTTAGGTTCTCAAAATAATACTTTGAATCTCGTTTCATACATACAAAATTATGGAGCAGAAAAAAATTATAAAAAAATACAAATTTTGACCAAAGAAAAATTGCCTTTACTAAATACTCTGGAACATAAAATTACATTTTATCTAATGCAAAAATTTTTGCACTAACTCTCATGCACAAATCTAATTGTATTTTTTAAAATTCCTAATTTTTCAATTTCCATTTCTATTTTATCACCATTTTTAAGAAATACTGCATTTGGTTTGTTTAACATGACTCCTGCAGGGGTTCCAGTTGAAATGATGTCCCCTTTCTCAAGAGTCATCACTTTACTTAATTTGGATACTATTTCTGGTATTTTTATGAACATATTATTTGTAGATGAATTCTGCCTAGTCTCTCCATTGATTTTAGTTGTCAATTTTAAATTCTGCGGATCTTTAATTTCATCTGCAGTTGTTATCCATGGTCCAGATGGTGCAAAGGTATCGAAACTTTTTCCTCTGGTGAATTGTTTATCTTTGAATTGAATATCTCTTGCTGAAACATCATTGAAAATCATGTATCCAAATATCGTCTCTTTTGCTTGTTCTTCACTGATATTTTTACAATTTTTACCTATTATCAAGGCTAATTCTACCTCGTAATCTAACTGAGTAACAAAATCAGGACAAACTATATCTGACTCTGTACCATTTAGGGTAGTTCTTGGTTTTAGAACTATAGCTGGTTCCTCCGGTGGTAACAGATTTTGCTCTTTAGCATGATCTATATAATTAAAAGCTAAACAGATAATCTTATTCGGATTTGGAATTGGACTTAATAATTTAAATTTTGAAATATTTTCTTCATATGGTAAAGTATCTAATTTATCTTTAATTTCATCATACCATCCATCAAAAAGAAAATCTTTGATACTTTGTGGAATTGGTACCCCTGTTTGATAAGTTATTTCATCCTTTGTCGCAACTTTATCATCTTTTACAAACCCATATGTCTCACTATTTTCATATAATAGTCGTGCTATCTTCATAATTTCCTCATTTACTTGTGTGTAAAAATTGCTTGATTCTGTGAATCTTTTCTACAATATCCAAATCTTACAAATTGAATCTCCTCACCATCTTTTAATTGTAAGTAATGTGGTTCTGTGTATGCCTCCAATTCTTCTAAACTATCTTCATTAAATTTATCATCGATAAACAATTGTTTTGGAATAAGAATTTTGATTATATGAGCATTTTTTTGTGAGACCCATTGAATTTTTTGTATGTCTGTAATATTTCCATTTTCTATGAATTCTCCTATTAATTCTCCATTGATCTTTGATATTGTAACATTGCCTAATCCTAATAGTCTGATTTGAGTACCATCTTTGATGTTTTCTGCATCTTCTCCCGAAATGTAAATATTTTCGTCTAGATTGATTTTCCTTTTTCCAATATCTCTTATTGGATGATTTGAAATTTCTACAAATGTAAATGGTAATTTTTTAATTGTAAGTTTTTGTGGTTTACTCACCATAAATAATCTAATGCTATCTGCATCAACAAATTTTCTATTAAATGATTCAAGTGCATCAAATGGTGCTAGGGTATTTGCTTTAGTTAATCCTAAAGATAGGATGAATTTTTTTATTGCTTCTGGTTTAATCCCTCTTCTCCTGAGTGATTCTAACGTAGGTAATCTTGGATCATCATACCATGACACTTTTCCTTCTTCTATCAATGGCTTGATGATTCTCTTAGAAATGGGCATTCCCTTGAATTCGAGCCTAGAAAAGAAATCCTGGTATGGCTTTCGCATATTCAATGCATCTAAAATAGCATCAATCAACTCTTTTCTTAATTCAAATTCCTTTGAACGAAATGCATGAGTGACCCCATCATTACTATCTTCAATTGCTACGGCAAAATCATAACTTGGCCAAACTCGATATTTATTCCCCAATGTGTAGTGTTTCTCATCAATTATTCTAAATAATACTGGATCTCGCATTACTGCATTATCTGCTTTCATATCTCCACGAAATCTTACGATTGCATCTCCTGGCTTAAATTTATCAAACATTTTCTCCCAGCCTTGAATATTTTGTTTAATTTCTCCTCTACTGCATTTGCATGCTTTTCGTTCTTTTCTATTATTGCTTATGTCATCTCTCTTACAAGTACAAACGTAGGCTTTTCCAGAATCTATCAATTCAATTCCTTTTTTATAAAATAACTCCATATCATCTGAAGTACTTTTTATGATGTCAAATTTGATTCCTAACCAATCCAACCCAACTTTAATTGCAGCATGGTATTCCATTCTTTCAGCTTCTGGATTTGTATCATCCATTCTCAAAATAAATTTGCCACCATACATCTTTGCATATTCTGCATTGATGATAGCTGCTTTAGCATGTCCTATGTGTGGATACCCATTAGGTTCTGGTGGAAATCTAGTTATGACTTTTCCTTGTTCTGCTCCTTTTAATGGAGGCAATCCATCTCTTTCTTCAATTTTTTCTTTTGGAATTAAAATTTCTGGAAAATTTCCTTCTATTTCATTTTTTTGTTCCTCAAATGAGATTTGATTAACTGCAGAAACAATCTCTGCAATATCGCCACCAATTTCTTTTACCTTGGATCTAAATTCTGGTTTTGTTCCGAGAATTTTTGCTAATACAATTTTTTCCTGAGTTTTCCCCTCATGTTCAAATGCATTTTGCAGTGCTATTTTTCGAATCTCTTTTCTAATTTCTTCATCCAAATTATAGACTCCTTTTTACTACAAAATCTAAGAGATCTATTAATTCTGTTTTAGCAGAACCTGAATATTTTGAAAGTGATCTTTTTGCCATTTCTGCATATTCTAAAGCCTGTGTCCTCACGTTTTCCTCTATTCCAAGTGAACGAATTACATCTACTGCGTTTTTGAGGTCATTTTTAGTTGCTTTTGGGTTACCAAATGACTTAAGAATTACTTTTTTGTCTTTTCCCTTGGATAATTCTATTGCCATGAGAATTGGAAGTGATTTTTTTCCTTCTCTTAGATCATTCCCAACCGGCTTTTTTGTAATTTTTGGATCACCCATAACTCCAATAAGATCATCTGTAATTTGAAATGCAATTCCCAAATTTCTTCCAAAATCTGATAAATTTGAAATATCTTTTTGATTACCTGTTGCACAAATTGCTCCCATCGAACATGATACATCAAATAACGCTGCAGTTTTTTTCCCAATCATCATGATGTATTCTTTTTGTGATGGAATTCTTTTCTCCTCTGCCATTTTTACATCTAATATTTGTCCTTCACATACATCCACACATGCTTTTGCCAATCTGGAAACTAATTGGATTGTTGCATCGTTAGATAATTTTGAATCTGAAATTATTTGATATGCTTTTGAAAATAATACATCGCCAGCTAGTATTGCAATCGGCATTCCAAACTTTTTATGAACAGTAGGTACACCATGACGCATTTCATCATTATCCATAATGTCATCATGAACCAAAGTGAAATTATGTATCATTTCTACTGCACTTGCAGCTGGTATTGCACTTGTTATACTACCTCCCAAAATTTGACAACTCTTAATCACCATATATGGCCTGAGTCTTTTTCCACCATGAATAATCAAATGTGTTGCTGCATCATAAAGTAATTTGGGGTTTCCTTTTAGTTTGGAATTTAGATATTTGTTGACAATTCTTGCATTTTTTTCAATTGTTTTTGTTTTTTTCATTTTACTAATCTCCATTTATTATCTGGAAGATGATATCTAATTGCTTTTTCTAATTCTTTTTGTAATTCTGAATTAATCCATAATGATAAAATATTTTTATATTTTTCTAACATTTGTTTTTCTGATTTATCTAGTAATTCTAATGCAATTAACATCCAAGGACAATATGTTTTTGGATTGTTTTTAATTTCTGAAAGCAATTCTTTCGCTGAAATCCATTTGATTTCATCAATTTCACCCTCTACCATTTTGAATACAGTTGACTCATCAACAATACTGATTAATGTCCCACAAATTTCGTTCTCAGAACCAACGTCTTTGTATGGTACATGATACTCAAATTTCATCAGATAATCCATTTTGCAAGGAATTCCAATTTCCTCTGGCATTCTTCTTTCTGCTGATGAGACATATGTTTCAGGTTCCCTTGGATGACTAGCTACAGTTCCGTCCCAATCTCCTGGCCACAGCATTTTTTCTTTAGCTCTTCTAGTTAGAACCAATCTTCCACTTTTATCAAATAGTAATGCTGTAAATGCTCTGTGTAGTTTGCCATTTGGTAAATGACACTTTATTTTTTCTTCTGACCCAATTGGATTATCGTCTTTATCAACTAATACAAGATATTCTTCACCCATTTCTTTTTCCTCTGAACACCGTACCTTCAAATTTCCTATTTTTAACCGCTTTCACAATTCTTTCAGGCCTGTTACCATTTACAAAAAATACATCCGTTCCCATCTTTGAAATCTTTGTTGCTTCTTCAACTTTTCTAGCCATGCCTCCTGTAACGTCCATGTTATTTTTTGAAATAATTGGGTTTTCTCCTTTTAACTCATGAATTAATTTTTTCGATTTTAGATCAGAGTACAAACCATCTTCATTTAGAGCAAAAATACTTAATCTTGGTTTTAGAATTTTTGAAATATGTGTCATAATTTTATCTCCTGACAAAATGTATGTTTTTTTGTGACCGTACCATAGTGCATCACCAAAAGTAATTGGAATCAGTCCTGCATTTGCAATTTTTTCCATTTCTTTTATTTTGTTTGTAATGGGTTTATCTCCTGACATAAAATCTGTGGGTGGAAGACAATATGGATTTAATTTATTTTTTAAAAATGCATCTAAAATAATTTTATTTAATTCAATCATTGAATTTTTAACAATAGATATTCCATGTGTGTTGTACTTCATTGGTTTTGTATGCATATCATATTTTACAGACCAATAATGTCCAAAAGAACCTCCACCATGAACAATTATTATTGGTTCGTCTATTTTCTTTAAATGTTTAGCAATATTTTCAATTGTTTTTTTCCTTGGAGATAATGGTTTTTTCTTATTAGTGATAATTGAACCGCCTAATTTTATTAGAATCATGCTGTCACCAAATATTCATTCCATTAAAAAGTATCCAATCCAATAAAATCAATTTTTACAGAAAAACACTCATAGTTTTTCTTTCTAAATTGTTCAATCACATTTTCTAAATTTACTTCATCAGTTAATGCAATAATGCATCCACCTCCACCTGCACCTGTTAACTTTGCTCCAAATGATGATTTCTGAGCCAATTCAATCATTGAATGTAATTTTTCATTAGATACGCCTATTGTTTCTAAATATTCTTGATTTTTTAACATATTTTTACCCAAACCTGGCAAATCATTATTTTTCAAAAGAATTAACACATTATTGATAAGATCTGATTCTTCTTTACATAGATTAGAAAATTTCTCCTCATTTTTCTCTTTAAATTGCTTTACGTTTGCAACTATTGCTTCTGTAGAGTGTTGGATTTTTGAATTTGCAATTACCAAATGAAAATTAGGTTCTGAATTTATTTTTGTGAATCCATTTTTTTTATCATACTCCATAATCCCTCCAAAAGTACAGACAGTACAATCTGCACCTGATGTATTTTGAAAAATAGTTTTTTCAGCTTCAATTGCTAACTCTAGAATTTCTTTTTTCGATGTTTCAGAAAATAATCTTGAGATGGCTGCTGCACCTGCAACACAACACGCAGATGAGGAACCTAAACCTACTCCCATAGGAATTTCTGATCGAACTAGTATTTCTATTCCTGTGTTTTGATTATGTTTTTCTATCATTTTGTTTGCTAAAAAATAAAATGGTTTTAGTGGTGATTTAATTTCTGTAATTGGTCTATTTGGTGGCATGTTCAAATTTCCTATGTTTGATTTAATTGAAATTGTATTTTCTTGTATTATGCTGGCACTTACTGTAATTCGTTTATTTATTGCACATAGTATTGCTTTTACTCCATAAACTACAAAATGCTCCCCAAAAAGAATTACCTTTCCGGGTGCAGAAGCATTAGATTTCAAGTGAACACTATTGATCCATACCCAACAACCGAACTTGTATCGCCTGTAATATCTCCGCTTGTAGCATATTTGAGTAATTCTCCTTTTGTAGCACCTAATTCTTTGCATGCTATCATGGTTGATGCAATTGCTCCATAACCGCAAGCGCTTACGTTTCTATCTTCTAAAACATCATAAAATTTTTCTACATCTAATTTCAATATTGGTTTAATCAAAGCCATATCTTGTTCATGTGCAAATTCATTTTGTTCGTAATGGGTAAAATCTGAAGAACCAATAATCATGACCTTCTTTTTTTCTACAATTTTTGCAATTGCTAGTCCTATGTCTTTGACCGTATCTTTATTTTGATCAATCATGGATATTGGTAATATTTTGAAATCTGAATACATTTCTTGCAGTATTGGTATTTGCACCTCTAAACTATGTTCTCGTGTGTGAGAAAAATAATTGATATCGATTATTTCTGATAGGTGAGAAATTTTTTCTGCTGTTTCTGAATCAACTTCTACATCTCCCAATGGTGTATTCCATTTACAATCTTTCATTGTCGCAATACTACTCCCAATTCCCCAGTGATTTGGTCCAATTATTATAAATAATTCTGGTACATCTGATGAGATTGCATAAAATGAATGACATGCTATTGGACCTGAATACATGTATCCTGCATGTGGGCAAATAACTCCAAAAATTTTCTTTTTAATATTGGATGGTGGAATTTTACCAGGACCAAATTTATGTAAAAAACACTCTTTGATAGATTTTTTTAATTCTTTTTTTTCACCGGGATAGAACATTCCGGCTACTGCCGGTGTTCTAATTTGCATTACTCTATTTCCTCTTCCGTTATCTTTGTTTCAAAGTCATCGATTTCGTATTTCATTGACTCATCCTCTTTTAATTCTCCTCTTTCTATGAGAACTTGACGAACCAATAGCCAATAAACTGTGGCAAGAGCTTTTCTTCCTCTGTTGTTTGCTGGAATGATTACATCTAATTTTGATGTGATATTATCTGTATTTGAAATTCCAATTACTGGAATGCCTGCATTGGTTGCTTCTGTAATTGCTTGTACATCTACTTGAGGATCAGAAATCAGAACCAATTTTGGTTCAATATAATATGGTAATGATGGATTGGTAAGAGTACCGGGCATGAATCTGCCTAGTAATTTTTTTGATCCTAGCATTTCACAAAATTTCTCAATTGGAGTATTTGCATACTGTCTAGCAGAACAGACAATGAGTTTATCGGCTCCAAGACGGTTGATGAATTTGGCAGCTGTTTTAATTTTTTCTAAAGTTATATCGATATCGAGCATGTATAGTCCATCGGTACTAGCTTTTGTGATAAATGATGTCATAAATTTTGTTTTAACTGGAGTACCTACTCTGATTCCTGTGGATAGAATCTTCTTTTTGATATCTGTTGATTCTGCTTGTTCACTCATAGCGATTTTAAATCTCTGCCATACCGCGTATTAAATCATGCTCTGATAGACGTATAAGCTCATTTAGTTTTGCTACTCTTTCTCCTCCCACTACGCCGACTTTGAGCATTTTTGACTTTGTTGCCAATCCTATGTGAGAAATATGCGAATCCGTAGATTCACCCGATCTATGTGATGTGATTAATTTTATGTTGTTTTGATTTGCTACTTTGGCAAATTCAAAGGCATCATAAAGACTACCTGCCTGATTAACTTTGAGAATTGCAGCATTACAAGATTTTGAATTAATCGCCTTGGTTAGAATGTCTTTATTGGTAACTGTTAGATCGTCTCCTACAACTAATGTATCTGGAAATTTAGCAGTTAATTCGGCCATATCGTCAAATGCTTCTTCATGAACTGCATCTTCTGCATAGATTAATTTGTATTTTTGAATAATATTTGCAGCAAATTCAATTTGTTGTTCTGGAGAATTGACAAATCCTGCCCGTTCATAAACATATTTTTGTTTTTCTTCACTCCATTGAGTAGATGATGCAAAGTCAACTCCTAAAGCTACTTCTTTTCCCAATGTAAATCCTAAATTTTCACAAGCTTTTGCTGAAACTTCTAAAGCTTTTTCATTTTCTAATTTTGGTGCCCATCCGCCTTCATCTCCTCGTCCGTTAGTGAAATTAGGATCCTCTTTTTCTAAGATATGACGTAATTCTTTATGAACTGATAAATTAGTTTCAATAGCGTCTTTAATTGTTTTTGCTCCTATGGCACAAATTAAAATTTCTTGAATATCTGGTGTTCCTGGTCCTGCGTGAGCACCTCCTCCTAAAATATTTCCTAATGGAAATGGAAACTTGAAAGATGAGTCAGATGATAATATTTGAAATAAAGGCTTGTCTAATGATTTTGAAGCAGATTCCATTGATGCTATAGTTATTGCAAATGCTAGTGCCCCTCCAATTTTTGAATAATTTGAAGATTGATCAATACTCCTTAACGTCTCATGTACTGTTTTAAGATCTGATGATTCTAATCCAATAAATTTTTGAGAATTTTCATTTAATATTCTTAAACTCTCTTCTGGTTTTCCATTTGGAAAGCTAACTGCCTCATATTTTCCAACACTAGCTCCAGATGGTGCACAAACTCTACCTAGAAATTTATTTTCTGATATGATGTCAACTTCAATAGTTTTACTTCCTCGACTGTTGTAAATGATACGTCCTTCAATGGAAGTTATTTTTGGCAAACTACTCTAACTCAGATTGGACTTCTTGGTGTCTTCTCTGTATTGCTTCATAAAATGGAATAACTTGTTGAATCGTTTCAACAGTGGTTAACAGCATTCTTCTGCAACAATATCTGCTTATTCCCAAAGAGTCTAGTCCTTTAGCTGGATCTTCTCCTGATTTGACTTTATTTTGATAATCTTCAAACTTATCAGCAATTAAACTTCCACAAGTAAAACACCTTACAGGAATTAACATACGAACAAAAAAGTAATCAAGGATTATAAAAACCATTCAAGAAATTTCTATTGCGGGTGTCGCCCAGCTCGGTCAAAGGCGCTAGCTTGAGGGGTTAGTCTCTTAGGAGTTCGTGGGTTCAAATCCCATCACCCGCATCTAATTTCATTTTATTCAAATTCTATTTTGTAGTTTGTTTAATGCTTTGATTAGCTCAGAACGTCTTTTTTCTTCTGTAATTGCACCTCTGACATCATCTACTAAAATACGATCTACGTCAATTTTTCTTCTTGCCTCTTTTACTACTTTGTCATACATTGAAAATGGATACAAATGCAGATACAAATTTTCCATTATTTCAAAAATTCTTGAGGCATTATCTATATCGCCAATTCTAATTTTATCAAAAATCATTCGTTTTAATTCTCCTACACAATCCATTAATCCTAAAACATATGATTCTGGCATCACATCTAATTCCTTTTCTGAAGGAATTTCATTTTTTTCAACAATGGCAATTAGAGATGATGCCTCAACAAATTCTTGTTCTGGCATAATCATGTATCTCCGAAGATCCGATGTAGCTTTTTTCTTGTATTTTTTTAGTAACACATCTGCCTGTTTTAGATTGTTTTTTGCAGACTTCATATCTCCTGTATGTACTGATATGATGGATTTACTACAAAGAATTATTATCTCTCTTGTATTTTTTAGTAAAAATTCTCTGGCATCTTGAATTTCTGATAATGATTTTGCAATTTTATTCAAAGATGGCTTTACATTTTTTAATGTCATCTTCATGTATGGCCAAAACCTAGGATAAATCGTTTGCCAAAGCTCTTATTTTGCTTCTCCTTTATTCTAATTATGGAAATATCTGTAGAGCAAATGATGCAAATAGAAAATAATGGACATCGAATGGGTTTTTTAAAAAAATTTATGATGGAAAACGCCGGTGCTATCGCAGTTAAAAGATTGGCAGAAAAGTTTGATACTCTTGAATCCAAGAATGTTTTAATTTTTGTTGGACTGGGAAATAATGGTGGTGATGGATTAGTCATGGCTAGACATCTTGCAGGTTATGGTTCAAAAGTTATAGTTGTTTTACTTGGTACTTCAGATAAAATCAAAACTGAAGAAAGTCAATGGAATTGGTCACTACTGGAAAAAATGCCATCTGTTAAATTAATATCTGGAATGAACACAAATCTTGATTTCATTCCAGACATAATTGTGGATGGAATACTGGGAACTGGAATTTCTGGAGAAATAAAAGAACCATATGCAAGTGCAATAAAATATATCAATAATTCCAATTGCTTTAAAATCGCCGTTGATATCCCATCTGGAGTTAATCCTGATAATGGAGAAACTGCAAATATCTTTGTACAAAGTGATATGACAGTTACATTTCATAAAATGAAGAGAGGAATGCCAAAAAGAAGAGATTTGTGTGGTGAAATATTTGTTGAAAAAATAGGAATTCCTCCAGAATCTGAAGAGGGTGTATTGTGAAAGTTCATCAAATCCAAGTTGGGAATATGCAAAATTTTACATATGTTGTGGAAGATGAAGTTACCAATGAAGGAATAATAATTGATCCTTCATGGGATCTTGATCAAATTGAACAAGTCATTATACGAAATAATTTAAAAATAAAATACATCATAAACACACATCATCATTTTGATCACACCTTGGGAAATGAAGGAATGATGAAATCAACTAATGCAAAAATAATTCAACATGAAAAATCTGAATTAAAACATGATATTACAGTCAAAAATGGTGATGTAATTGAATTTGGGAATTCAAAATTGACTGTTTTACATACTCCTGGTCATTCTAAAGACAGTATGTGTTTAATTGGAGACGGAAAAATTTTTTCTGGCGATGCTCTTTTTGTAGGAAATTGTGGACGTGTAGATCTACCTGGAGGTAGTGCAAAAGAACAGTATCATAGTCTTTTTGATGTCCTTTATTTATTGAATGATGATCTTATTCTTTATTCTGGCCATAATTATGGACATTCTTTAACATCTACCATTGGACAGGAGAAAATAACTAATCTTGTAATGCAAAAGCGAACTGAACAAGAATTTATTGATATGATGGGATAATGACATATTTAGATGATTTTGAATTTTTTGGTAATGCAAACAAAGCTCATGATTTTATTGACACCCTTAAATCTGGAAATTTTTTATTCTCACTTGTAATTTCTTATACTGAAACATGTGAAATTCCAGGCATCACATTTGCTGGTGCTGATAAGGATTCAATACAATTTACTCCTCCCGCAGATGCTGAATACCTTTACTATGGATATTGTAAAACAATTGATAAAATTCCAATGACTCCTGATGGTAAACCTACCCCAGCGTTACTTACAAAAACTGCATTAGAATCCTGTAGTATACCTCATATTGTAATTAATGCTGGAAGTAAAATTCAACCTCAGCTACCTTTCATCCAAACTGGTTTGTCGCATGGGAGAAATATTTCAGTTGAATCTGCAATGAGTGATTCTCAAGTATCTCAGGCAGTAGATTATGGACGAATGGTAGGAAGAAATCTTGCATCTATGACTGATTGTCTGATAATAGGCGAAAGTATTCCTGGAGGTACAACCACTGCTCTTGCTGTATTGCGTGGATTAGGATACAAAGCTAAAGTAAGTTCCAGTATTCCAAATAATCCTGTTGAATTAAAAAATCAAATTGTTAATTCGGCATTAGAGCGATTAACTTCTGATAACCCATATCATGTAATAGCCACAGTTGGTGATCCTATGATTGCTTTTGTAGCTGGTATGTTAAGCTCTGCATCTGAAATCACTAAAGTAATGTTGGCAGGCGGTACACAAATGGCAGCTGTTTTAGCATTCGCTTCAAAAATTGGATTCAATGAAAAAAATGTTGCTATTGGAACTACTTCTTACATCTCTAATGATAACAGTGCTAATTTTAAATCTCTTGTTTCAGAAATTGCAGATATTCCTGCAATATCTGTTAACCCTGGACTTGAAAATTCTAAATTTTCTGGACTAAAAGCATTCTCACAGGGATTTGCAAAAGAAGGTGTTGGTGCAGGTGGTAGTATTATTGCATCTATGATAAAAACAGGGAATGACTCTACACATTTTTTAACGTTATCTGAAAAAGAATATCATCGACTTTTTACTTCACTGTAACTGATTTAGCCAAATTTCTTGGATAATCTGGGTCCGCATCTTTTTCAATTGCAGCATAATATGAAAGCAATTGTATTGGAATTGTTTCTGAAATAGGATATGCCAATTCACTAGTTTTTGGAATTTCTATCCAATAATCATAAACATCACTTTTTTCATCTGATATACCGATGATCTTTGCACCACGTGCTTTAATTTCTCTAGCACTCGTTAATGTATCTGAATATGTTGAATCATTTGGATTAATTATAATCACAAATACATTGGAATCCATAAGTGCCAATGGACCATGTTTTAATTCCCCACCTGGTATCCCTTCTGCATGAATGTATGTCAGTTCTTTTAATTTTAAAGCAGATTCTATAGCTATTGGATAGTGAATTCCCCTACCTAGAACATAGATGTCTGAAATTTCTTTAATTTCTTTAGCAATGTACCTAATTTGAGCATGATTTTCAAGAATTTTTGAAATTGATTCTGATATTTCTTTATAGCTAATCTCAAACTTTCCGTTACACAACTCTTCTGTGATTTTGTATATTACAATCATTTGAGATGTAAAACTTTTTGTTGCTGCAACACCTATTTCTGGACCACAATTCATTCCAATCACAATATCTGATTCCCTTGCTAAAGATGATGTAAGTGAATTTACTATGGAGATAACCTTACAATTTACTTTTTTTACAATATTTACTGCATCTAATACATCTGCACTTTCACCACTTTGTGAAATTGCAATTAATGTTGAATTTGGTTCAATTATATCTGAAGAAAATTGTAATTCACTTGAAATTATTGCATCTACTTTTATTTTTGCATATTTAGCTAAAACTTGTTTTGCAATTAACGCTGCATTATAACTAGTTCCACTTCCAGTTATGTAGATGTTATTTGAATTTTTTATGTAAGTTGCTGCATTTTTAATTGCGTCTTTTGTATTTTCTCCTGCTTTGAATATAGTATCTGGTTGCTCCGAAATTTCTTTTAATGTAAAATGTGCATAGTCACCCTTATACACATCTGCAAATTCTTTTGATACTTTTGTAATTTGTTGTTTTACATTTTCTCCATTAAAATCTAAAATTTGCAATTTGTCTTTATCAATTATGACAAAATTACCATTTTCAATGTAAATGGCATTATCTGTTTGTTCAATAAATCCTAAAACATCACTTGAGAGAAAATAACTATTTTTTCCAATTCCGACAATCAATGGTTCATGAAATCTTGCAGCTGCCAATTGCCCATTTTCAAACATTGCAACAAATGCATAATGACCCTTTAATTCTGAAACTGTTTTGATTATTGCATTTTTAACATTCTTGGTCATCTCATAATTTTTTTGAAGAAGATTTGCTATTACTTCACTATCTGTTTCACTTTTGAAAATATATCCGTCTTTTTCCAATCCTTTTTTTAATTGTTCAAAATTCTCTATAATTCCATTATGTACTATTGCTAGTTCTCCAGAATTACTAGGATGTGGATGTGCATTTTTATCTGTCACTTTTCCATGAGTTGCCCATCTGGTGTGACCTATTCCAATTTTTCCAGGTAATGTATCAAGTTGAATCTTGGCGTTTACTTCTTCTACTTTCCCAACTCCTTTTTTTAGTTCAATTTTACTATTTGATTCAGTTGCAACCCCCACACTGTCGTATCCGCGATACTCCATTCTTTTCAGTCCTTTGACTATTATTGGCGCTGCTATTTCATTTCCATAATACCCGATAATTGAACACATGACTGATCTAACTGATAATATGAGGGGTTATTTACTGTTAAACCTATTTTTGTAATTATTCAATCTAATTTGTTATTCTTGTTCTAAGATTCTACTTCAGTTGTCTCTGCAGTTGCATTGGTGTCAGGTTTTGATTCTGGTTTTTTAGTACTTTCTAACATACTTGGAATGTTGGATTCTGGTGAAAAGTGAATATTCTTTTCCTCTTCTAATGTTACAATGTATGATGGAATGTTTATTTTTCTATCTCCAATCATTATGTGTCCATGAATTACTGCTTGTCTTGCTTGATATGGTGTTTTAAATCCAAACTTTCTTGATACTAATGTTTGTAATCTACGTGAAAGTAAATCATTTACTTGAAGATTGAGTACATCATCTAATGTGGATTCATTACTGACTAACCCTATTCTTGATAATGACTTCATCAAAATTGGTTCTTTTTCTAGTCTAATTTCTTGTCTTAAAGCAAGTAATGATCTTGCTTGATGTCTGACACGAGATAATTCTGTATGTGCTTTCCATAACTCTCTTTTTGATTTTAAACCAAATGTACCGAGCGTTTTTAATTCCTCCATTTTTAATTCGTAATTAAGTGGTCTCTTTGGTTTTCTCCACATTTTACTTGGATATTTAGGATCTCCCATTCAATTCACCTATTTCTTTTTCTCCACAGGAGCTGCCTTCTTTGCTGCTGCTGGTGCTGCGGCTGCAGGTTTTGCTGCTGCTGGTGCTGCGGCTGCAGCTGTTGGTGCTGCTGGTGCAGCTGCTGCTTGTGCAGGAGCTGCTTTTCCAGCTTTGGCAACACCTACTGCTCCTCCTTTTCTACCTGTAGTTCTTGTACATTGTCCTCTAACTTTTAATCCATACATGTGACGATAACCTCTCCAACTATTGGTGATTCTCTCTCTTTCAATATCATTTCTTAAAGTAAAAGGAATGTCTGATGTTAATAGATGCATATTTGCTCCAGTCTCAATGTCTTTTCTTCTATTAAGAAACCACACTGGAAAATTTCCTGCTATTGGATTGGTAATTAATTTTTCAATTGATTGAACATCCGATTCAGATAGAAAACCGATATTTGTATTGGTATTAATTTTTAATGTATCTAGAATTGCTGTTGCAAAACTATATCCTATTCCTTTAATCTGGGTTAATCCCACAATAGCCTTTCTGGCTCCAGGGATATCGTTTCCTACAATCCTAACAATGTGTCTGTATTCTTGAGTGCTCAAGTATTCAAAAATTCTTAGTTACCCCGATAAAAACCATGCTAGGCGTCAATTAGATGTGTTTCAAAGAGGAGCATTACGCGGTCCATATTGTAATTTTCATCTTTAATTTTTTATTTTAGCCTCCGATCTGAGATATTGAGTAGATTCTGGAATTTATCTGAAGTCCGAATCTTCTGTCCAGTCTTTACCTTGTACATTCCATTGATTGCATTTGCAGCACTTCTTTACTCCTCTTTGAGTATCTATTTCGATGCAGAAACAATGCTTTCCTTTTCCTGATGTATCTTTAATACATAATTTCTGCATTATTTGTAATTCTATTATTTTACTAATTATCTTATTGGTGTAAATCATATGCAATTTCCAATTAGAAAAGTTATAAATTCACATAAAGATTGATGATTAGAAATGGATGATACTTTTGATAGAGAAAAAATAGTTGATTGTATGTTTGATCCTGTTACTTCGTCTATTTTAGCTGAATTGGAAGATGGTGAAAAAGAATGTTCCTTCTTGGCAGAAAAATCCTCTATTTCTGAAAGTGAAGTTTTTGAAAGACTTTCTTATTTATTAGATCATGGATTTATTTTTAAAAATTCTAATAATGGAAAATATGTCTTTTCTGCAAATACTGAAAAATTAACTCAAATTGTAGAAAACAGTGATACATTTAATGCAACAATTGAAGGATTAGAAAAAATGGATAGTTATCTTAACTGAAAGATTTCTTACGATTTTTGATTGCATATATTGCAACTCCTACAACTCCAATTAAACCAATTATGAGAATCCATGGAGAAATAAACACTAGTGATTTCTTACCTGCATCTGGTTCTGGTCCTACCACTCCAAAGATTTTGATCTCTTTTTCATCTGTATTTTCGATAACTAATTTGTATATTCCTGGCATTGTAATGTTGAATCGCCCTTCAAAAACTTCTTCATTAATTGATTGAGATTCTATTTCTTTATCAAATGGATCTAATATTTTTGCTGTAATGCCTTCTTTGAAATTAATTATCTGAATTGCATAAACTCCAGTTTGTGTTTTCGTATTATCTAATTCAACTGGAATTATCAAATTTTCTCCAAACTTGACTTGACCTTCTCCTTTGATCAAATCCTCAAAAATTACTTGGTTTCCATAAAATGATAATATTATTCCAACACCTACTATGCTACTTACAATCACAAAAAGAATGCCTTGTCTTTGCACAACTTATTTGTGATATTCTTTAGTTTAAACCTAATTTTTTAATAAATTAGATTTATTTTTATTTCATAAATTTAGATTAGGCTAAAAAAGTTAGCCTAGGCTAACTTTTAAATAAACAACTTATCTCCATTAATTATCCTTGAAATTTAATCGATCAACTACTATGGTGTTGATGTTATCTGCAATTATTGGGGTTTCCACAATTATTATTTTTTCAGCATTTTCAGAAGCTCAATTAGAACAAAAATCATTTGTAACTCATTCAGGACAAGTAATTCAAACATCTGGTGATGTTTTAGATCCTCTTTATACTGCTTCAACTGTGGAATTTGATCCTATGGAATATCTACGAGAATTCAACTATGGACGAATTTCACAGTTACCTGAAGGTACCACCTTAAGGGAGTTTACGATTATCGCAGAAGATGATAAAATACAAGAAATATCCCCTGGCGTTTTTTACAATGTCTGGACTTTTAATGGAACCGTTCCTGGTCCTACAATTCGTGCAACTGAAGGTGACTTAATTCGTATCCATTTCATTAACAATGGTTCTAAATCTCATACAATGCATTTCCATGGAATTCATCCAGCTGTGATGGATGGCGTATTTGAAACTGTGGGTTCTGGTGGCGGACAATTTACTTATGAATTTGAAGCTGGCCCTGTAGGAGTTCATCCGTATCACTGTCATGTAATGCCACTTGAAGAACACATTGTACATGGATTGTATGGTGTATACATCGTGGATCCAAAAGAGGGAAGACCACCAGCTGATGAAATGATTATGGTTCTAAATGGATTTGATACTGATTTTGACACTGAAAATAATTTTTATGCTGCGAACACAATTCCGTTTTATTATCAACACCACCCAATTCAAATTAACACCAATGAATTAATCAGGATATACGTAGTGAATATGGTTGAATTTGATCCAATAAACAATTTTCACCTACATGGAAATCTGTATAATTACTATCCTACAGGCACTAGTATTATTCCTTCCACATATACTGACATGATAACACTATCCCAAACAGAAAGAGGTATTATGGAATTCAAATATGACTATCCCGGAAAATATCTATTTCATGCACATAAGGTAGAATTTTCAGAAAAGGGATGGATTGGAATATTCCTAGTAGGTAATCCAAATCAAAAATCACAAACAGGAATAGATTATGGAAATTAAGAACTACAATGTAAAAACCATTGCAAGTGGAATAATTCCATTTGGATTTCTTGTTATTATGATATTGTATCTAGTTGGTCCTAGTTCTAACTTACTCGAATTTGGAGTATCTTTACCAGAGATAACTATAGAAAAAGTTGAATTTGTTAATTCTGAAATACATGTCACAGTTCGAAATACTGGTCCAATTCCTGTTAAGATAGCAATGGCAGATGTCAATGATCGAATCCAACCTGCTGCAATAGAACCTGATAAATCTCTAGAGCGATTTGAAACTGCCCTAGTACGAATTCCTTTTTCTTGGAATAAATCAGAACCATACACAATTGGAATTACTCTTGATGATGGTGTAAGATTTGATAAATTTATTGAGGCGGCAACTCCTGCAATCAAATCTGATTACCAACTAGCTGGATTTTTTGCTATTATTGGAACCTATGTGGGAGTTATTCCTGTAATGATTGGATTGTTATGGTTACCGTTTATCAAAAGAATTGGAAAAAATAAATACAATTTTTTTCTGGCATTAACTGTCGGACTGTTAATTTTTCTAGGTATTGATGCAATGCTAGAAGGATTTGAGGTTTCGAAAGAAAATCTTTCTGCTAATTTCAATGGGGAATTACTCATCATAACTATTACCTTATTGTCATTTCTTGGACTGTATTATTCTGCTGAAAAACTAACTTCAAGAACTGGACTTACAGTATCTTCTAAACCATTTGCTATTGGTTTGATGATTGCAATTGGAATAGGATTACATAATTTGGGTGAGGGATTAGCTATTGGGGCAGCGATTGGTTTGGGACAAGTAGCATTAAGCACTTTTCTGATTGTTGGATTTGCACTTCATAATACGACTGAAGGAATTGCCATTGCATCACCACTTGCCAAAACAAAATCACCTGTATCAAAAATAATTCTATTGGGGCTAATCGCAGGCGCTCCTGCTATCTTGGGTACTTGGATTGGAGGATTTTTCTATTCTCCATATACTGCAATAGTCTTCTTATCAATAGGTGCAGGAGCAATTTTCCAAGTTGCACTGGTAATTCTAAAATGGATTTATCAAAGTGAACAAAAACTTGTACAGACATCAATTGTATCTGGAATTGGATCTGGAATGCTCATCATGTATCTTACAAGTATTTTGGTTTAATTTTTCAAATAGGTTCTGGACATATTGTGATTACTCTCATACATTACAAATATGAAGATAATTCATGCGACAAGATTATTTGTGATAAGGGATATTTTTTGTTATGATACGCAGAAAATTCATTATTTTACTTACAATTATATTTTCTATGTTAATCCCAATTATACAGGCAGAGGCGGCTAGCAACCCAAACCTGTTTGTTTCGGCTGAAAATTCTCAATTTAACAATCATTTTTCTGGCTCTATGGTAGTTGAAGTTGTAATCCGTGATCCGAATATTCACGATACAGATGAAGGAAAAGGTGAACCTGATGTTACGCTTAATGGTAAATCTTTACGAATGGTTCAATCTACTGACGGTAATTGGTATGCATATTTTGCAAATGTCGACAAGGCAAAAACAGCGGATTCTACTCAATCGGCTACTTCTAGTAAAGGTTTAGACTTTGGTGTTTTTTGTAGTAGAGATACTATCTCTTCTGTTTTTGGAATCTCTCTTTCTGAAACTGATGGCTTTACTGTTCCAAGAAATACTGGCATAACTGGTTTTACAAATGGTGAGACTTCATTTAATCAATGCACTGGAACACCAACAAGTTCTACCAGTCTTAATAATGTTGTAAGATCTGCAAAATCAATTAACACTAATCCAAATATCCCTTCTGGACAAATTGGATTAAACTCAGATGCATGGCCCTTAATACAACTATATGATTTTTCAACTGGTGGTAATGTAATAGTTCAATACAATCCTGGAGGTGGAACACAGACTGTCACCTTACAATATGATGACATTCCAAATATTTCAACAACATTAGATAGAGCAAATTATCCTCCAAATTCCCAAGTCTTTGCAACTATCACAGATATGCAGCTAAACCAAGATCCAACTTCGCGAGATTCCTGGACATTTAACATTGGAATTCCACAAACGGTATTTTATGGAGCATTTACAGAAAGCGGTACAAGTGCAGCGAACGGTAGCGTTGATCTTATAAATATAATATCTAAATTATCTAGTCTTGGATTTGAGAAAAATGGAAAATTATCTATGAATCTTGGCACAGTTGCACAACTACAAGCAAATGGATATCAAACTGCTACTGCAACTGATGGAACCACTACATTTACACAAATCGTAACATTTGTGGAATCCCAGTCAAACACTGGTATATTTGAGAACTTTGATTTTTCTGATTTATCTAATGTCAAGATCCTATCCAATGCTCCACGTGGACAATCAGCCAATATAGAGTATAATCTTCAATCATTATCTATTGTGTCTGGACTAAGCGATGCAAGTATCTCGTCAGGTACCACTCAACATGTATCTGGACAAAAAGTACCAATTACTATCAATGATCCTGATCAGAACATCAACCCTGGAGGAAGGGACCACCTAGATGTGTTTAGAAGCTCAGCATTAATTCCCTCATTGACTATAGGAACCCCTGCAACACTTCAAAATGCAGGTAGCGTCAAAATCTATGCCTTATCAACAGATGCTCTGACTGGGGGAACTTCAATCACATCATCTGTTCCAGATGCTAACTCTGATAGATTAATTTTGGACACAAGACCGTCGACTGGAATAGTAAATCAGAGTTTTGAAAAAGTCTCACTAAATACAGGATTGTCTGCATTTGATCTTCAAAAACTTTTGATACAAATAAACTCAAGCGATCAAGGAACGAACTGGATAAATTATGATCTTAGATCCATGCAAAACCAGCTTGGAATCACAGATTACACCGATACAACAGTTTCTCTATATTTTGGATTGACTGATGTAACCCCCATTACTCTGATTAGTTCTAGTAATATGACTGGAGCACAAGGATTTGTTCAGATATCAAATGCAGCAGTAAATCTAATTGCAGCAAAGTCTGGAACTGTATTTCTTGTGATCAACTTTGATACATCAAATAACTCCGTAGCACAAGGTTCTATCTCGAGTGAAATAGATACACAACCAATAGTATTTGATCTATTTTCGTTTGGAAATAAAAACAATAAAGACATAGTAAATGGAATCTACAGATTTGAATTAGAAGAGACTACATCCAATTCTGCAATATTTGCTGGTACTATGGAGTATACAATGGCAAACCAGCTAAATCAATTTGATGCAAATATAATTGCGACATTGCGACCAATAGATAACGATGTCAAATTTTTTGTCAATCAAAGACTAATTGATGAATCTGGAATTAACATTGCATATTCTGATGTTGTAAAATCTGGTACGACAACTGGTATTTCATCAAAAACTGATATCCGAACACAGTCTGGAACAGTATCTACAGCATCAAACGTATTACGATTTGGTCACCCTGTAATAATTACACTCAAAGATCCAGATCTGAATTTAAAAAGTGATAATGTTGATATTTATCTAGTAAACAATGATCCCAATTCTCCAAATGTAGATACCGTTGGTAAAGATGGAAATATTTTGTTGGAGATTTTAATTAAAGATATTAGATACAAACGGTGTACTGTAAATGGAGTTGAGCATGGTGGTTTGGCTTCTTCAGGTTTTTCTTTAGTTGAGACTGGACCTAGTACTGGTGTGTTTGAAGGAGTATTCAAAATGCCATCACAAATTTGTGACAAATTTGGAACAAAATTAATTTCTCCTGCTGGAGGTAGCCTTGATGCAAAATATCATGACTCTAGAGATATCTCTGGAAATTCAAACATATTCAGTTTGTTACGCGATAAACCAAATTCATCAGTTTCAAATTCACCACAATTAAGCACAAATAAAATCACAATTCCGTCATCAGGTAACTCTGAAGAGATAATTTTATCTGGTAGTGTTGCTAATCATAAAAGAGGTATTCCTTTAGCTATAACCTTAACCCATCCTGATGGTGTCGTTAAAAACTTCGTTGCGGTTCTATCAAATAGTGGCAGTTATCGTGCAGCCTTTTCAATAAATGAAAATTCTCCATCAGGTGTTTATAAAATTCAGTTATCTCATAATGGATATGATGTTGGATTAGTTTCATTTACTGCTATTCAAAATATTCCTGATTGGGTTAAAGACAATGCAAGACAATGGTCTTCTGCTTCTATTTCCGATTCTGAATTTATTGATGGGTTAGAACAAATGATTGAAGATAGGATTATTGTATCTCCCAAAGAGGGGTCAATTTCTGAAAGAGTAATCCCTGATTGGGTTAAAAATAATGCAAGATGGTGGTCTAATGATCAAATTTCAGATGATGACTTTATAAAATCACTTCAATACTTGGTCAAAAAAGGTATAATTCTAGTATAATCAGGTCAATTTTTCTTTCATTTAATACATAAATACCCTCAAACATGATTCAAAATGAAAATGAAACCTGGGGTATTCCTATTATTATTAACAATTTCTTTATTGTCTTATGGCGCTGTTGGAACTGTAAATGCTTTAGGTCCAGAAGACTGTACATCTGACCAAGTATGGCAAAATAATGCGTGTGTTGATGCTACAAAACCTCTAAAAAATGATCTAAATTTACAAACTGACCTAGATCTTTATGCTCAAGGTGGAGTAGTTGTTATTACTGGTCTAATACATAATATTGAAAATCTTAGTACTGGTGATGTTGCAATTATTGTTCGAGCGCCAGATAACAATATTGTTACAATAGCTCAAGTACATCCTAATACAGATGGTTCTTTTCAAACAAGTCTTAAAGCCGATGGTCCACAATTCAAAGCACCCGGTGTCTATACCATTCTTGCTAATTTTGCTGGATTAAAATCTCAAATTACGTTTGACTTTACCGGTGGCAATGGCGCTATCGTATCTGGTGGTGATTCACAACCAACAACATGTCCATCTGGTCAAAATTTGATTAATGGAAAATGTGTTACTAAATCAACACCAGAACCTGAACCAACACCAGAACCTGAACCAACTGAACCAACACCCGAACCAGAACCAGTACCAACTGAACCTGAACCAACTTGTGGAACAGGAACTGAATTGGTAAATGGTATGTGTCAAGTTGTCAAAGATGAAGACAAAGGAAAAGGTGGAGCATGTCTAATTGCAACTGCTGCATATGGTACTGAATTGGCTCCTCAAGTACAATTCCTTAGAGAAATAAGAGATAACACTGTAATGAGTACTACATCTGGTATGGCTTTCATGACTGGATTTAACCAACTATACTATTCATTCTCACCCACAATCGCTGATCTTGAAAGAGAACATCCTATATTCCAAGAAGCCGTAAGAGCTTTTATCACTCCTATGATTTCTACACTTTCGATTATGACATTAGCTGAAGATGGTTCTGATGCTGAAGTATTAGGATTGGGAATATCTGTAATTACCTTGAACTTGGGAATGTATATTGCAGCACCAACTGTAATTGGATTCAAGGTTCACAAATACTTGAAATCTAGAAAATAATTTATAAATTTTTATTATATCTCTCTAAAATTCAAGAAAAATGGATAAAATGATCTCAACGTTTTTTATGTCGGAATTTAGATAAATCCTAAGCCCGGTAAAGAAATATGAAAAACAATACAAAGTCCCTTTTAATCGGTTTCATTTTACTATTCATTTTATTGCCAACTAGTGTATTTGCACAAGACCCTGATACTGATGGTGATGGCATTTCTGATTCATTAGATCAATGTCCAACTGATCCTGAGACAGTTAACGGATTTCAAGATACAGATGGATGTCCTGATGTAGTTCCTCCACCAACTGATACTGATGGTGATGGCATTCCAAATTCCATTGATATCTGTGTAACACAACCTGAAACATTGAATGGTTATCAAGATACAGATGGTTGTCCTGACACAAATCCAGCAACAACTGATACTGATGGTGATGGCATTTCGGATTCTTTAGATCAATGTCCAACACAAGACGAAACAGTTAACGGTTTTACTGATCTTGATGGATGTCCTGACGTAGTTCCTCCAACTGATACTGATGGTGATGGCATTTCTGATTCTTTAGACTCTTGTCCAACACAACCTGAAACAGTTAACGGTTTTACTGATCTTGATGGTTGTCCCGATGTAGTAGCGCCAAAAGATACTGATAATGATGGAATTGATGATAAAATAGATCAATGTCCAACACAACCTGAAACAGTTAATGGTTTTGATGACTCCGATGGTTGTCCTGATGTCCTCACAATTCAAGATTCAGACAAGGATGGAATTGTAAATTCTGCTGATACTTGTCCACGTTCTCCTGAAACATTTAACGGATTTCAAGATACAGATGGATGTCCTGACGTAGTTCCTGTAAATGATTCTGATGGGGATTTGGTAATTGATACCATTGATTCTTGTCCCACACAAGCTGAGACAGTTAACGGATTTCAAGATACAGATGGATGTCCAGATACATTGCCTATAAAAGATTCAGACAAGGATGGAATTTCAGATGATTATGATCAATGTCCAATTCAATCTGAAACCATAAATAATTATCAAGATACAGATGGATGTCCTGACGTAGTTCCTACAAATGATTCCGTTCCCACATCAAAATCAGAACAAGACAATTCATTTTTCCAATGGACTGCTATTATTGCTGCAATTATTACTGCAGTAGGTGCTATTGGGGCTGCAAAATTCAAAAAACCATCCTAAATTTTCTAAATAATGCTTGATTTTTCTTTACTCTCTTTATAGTCATTCTGACTAGTTCCTTTAACCAAACATTTAATGCCAAAAATTCTTTTTATAAAAATAATTGGTTTGCACGCCAACAATCCAGAAGGAATCATCCAATGGTGGTTCTTTCTGGAATTTTAATGAGGTTTGAGCATATGTTTGCTATTTTGTTTTTTGGTTTTTTTCATCATTTATTTTTGTATGCTATGGAAATTGGTCAAATAGCATTTGTTATTGTTGTCATATTGTTTGCTATATCTATAATTGTTAAAATCATAAAAAACAGAAAAGCCAAAAAAAACTTGTCATGAATTTCTAAAAATAAATACCTGTTTTCTTTAATTTTCTATTATTACTCTAAGTTATTATATTGAAACAAACCACTAATTTCAATGCATATAGAATATGAAGAATTTGATACTATTGAAGATCTCTTCTTGTATATGGCATCTGCAGCTCCGCCAATGAAAAATACAATGCCTGTTAATTCATACAAGGGTTACATTATGGCATTTATTCCACTTAGTTCTGCAAATGGAGATACATATCTTATGATTTATGCTAAAGGTACACTTGAATCTGGAATTTATGAATTTGATGTAAATTCAAACTCTTTCAAGAAAGTTGATGCTATTGAAAGAGCAGATAAAAATTACTTTGTTTCTTTAACACCAAAAAGAAATACTATAGCTGACGAAGCTATTAAAAATTTATAAAAAAAGGGATTCTTTTTTTATTAGGAATCTATAATTTCTTTGTTAGAATTTTAGGAGCAGAAATTGATCTACTTCTAGCATATTTGTCTATTATTTCATCTGGAGTTCGTCCATTGAATAGATCTTTACATAATCCTCTTAGATATCTCATAATTGCCCATGTACCAGCTTTTAAAATTCCATACATGAATACTTTCATTGGTGGCCCATATGTTTTATTTCTGAGAATAATTGGAATGATGTCGTTGATAACCCGAAGATTATTTTCCCAACATTTCCAAAATAGTGTAAATTGTGCCTCATTCAAGTTTCCAAAGTGCATAGAATTCTTTTCACTAAAGTCTTGATAAAGTAATGGTGCAACCAGTCCTCTAAAATTCATTGCTCTAAAGTCACTCATCATATCAATTGTATATTGAACATCATCTGGAGTCTCATCTGGCCAACCTATGATGATTGTTGCAGCTGGGAACCAGTGATTTTTATTTAAAATTTTTGCTCCTTCTATTACTACACTACCCCACTCTTCAGGTGCAAATGGTTTTGTTTTTACGCCAAGATGTTTCTTTACCATCTTTGGTGCAACTGTTTCAATTCCTAAATTTGTTGCAAGCCATCTACCTGTTTCATCTTGTTTATTGATCATTGAAATTTGTCGCATTAATTCTGGGTCTGCTGCAACTGCTGAAAAAGTCATATGTGTTGTTCCTATAAAATTGGCTCCTAATCCTTTAAGACCTTTCCAAAGTTCTGTAATTGCATCTCTATTTGGAATAAAATCTCTATTGTCACATCCATAAAGTAGCATCTCATCAGAATGCAGCCAAACAGAGTCAAATCCATAATCTAGGTTAATCTTTGCTTCATGTTGTAATCTTTCTAATGGCAGATCTTTCTTTGATCTCTTATTTACATCACAAAAGTCACACCCTCTACCACATCCTCTCATTGCTTCAATGAGGGAGTTTATTGTAGGTCCTTCAATAACTGGAATATTTTGTATATTCTTTACAAAACAATGCATTAATTCTGGTGCGTCACCTTTTTCTAAATCATGAAATAAATCTAATGCTAATTCATCAGCTTCTCCAACCACAACTGTATCAATTCCATGAATTTGCATTCTATCTGATTTTGCTAATTCCCATGCTCCATTTCCACCAACTACTACATGAAAATCATATTTCTTTTTTAGTTGAATAATGTTAGCACACATTTTTTTGAATTTCATTGCAACATATGATAATTTTTCCGGTGACATAGTTGTTGTAACTGGTGCCATTCCAAGAGGATCCATCACATTGATCCCAACTACTTTAGTATCTGGACCGATTGATTTTTCTAACATCTCTGGATTTGCAATAAATACTTCATCACGTCTGTATCCTTGTAGTAATGCACTCTCTACCCTTCTTAATCCAACTTGAGCAACTTTTGATTCACCTGTAACTGGGTCTGTTTCTACTGGTGGGCAGAAAACTTTGTCAAAAACCCATTCTGGGAGTACTTCATATGGCCCACATGCGATAAATCCATACAGAAAATTTCCTCTATAATTTGTCATTAAACTACGATCAGCAGTTAGAACAATTCGTTTCCCAGCCAATATTAACAAGATTCGTTCTTGTATGGTATATATGATTTACGAGGTTAATTGACCGCATGATTTTCTAAATTACCATTGTTATTTTGTTCTATTTTTTTGTACTGTCCTATTTGCAATATTTGATGCTATTGCACCAGCTGCAATTCCATTGTCTATGTTGACTACTGATAATCCTAATGAGCAACTTTGTAGCATTGATGCAAGAGCTGCTATTCCTTTTCCACCGTAACCATATCCAACAGATGTGGGTATTCCAATTACTGGAATATCTACCATTGATGAAACTAAAGTTGCCAGTGCACCTTCCATGCCAGCTGCCACAATTATGCAATCTACTTCTTCTTTTATCATTTCTTTTAAAATTGGAAATATTCTCTGAATTCCTGCAACTCCTACATCATAGCTTGAAATACATTTGCAATTCATTGCCTCACACATCAATCTAGCTTCTTCAGCAACTCCTATATCTGATGTTCCAGCTGTAAGTATACCTATTTTTCCACCTTCAAATTTTATTGGGTTTTTAAAAAGTAATAATGTTGATGAATTTTTTCCGATTTTGACTTTAATTTTTAATTTTTTTGCAAATGATAAAATTTTTGAATAATCATCCTTGTTGATTCTTGAAACAACAACTGAGTTTGTTTTCTCTAATGTTTTTTTAATTATTTTTTTAATCTCATCTAATTTTTTAGTTTCTGCAAAAATTACTTCTGGTATTCCTCGGCGCTTTCTTCTATTTATGTCGATTTTGGCAATACCTTCTATTTTTTCAATTGAATACAGTGATAATAACTTCTTTGCATTATTTACTGAAATCTTTCCTTTTTCCAAAGACTCTAAAATTTCATGAATTTCCAATGATGTTTCATCTTTATTTGAATAAAAAAATGCTTAGATTTCGATACCTGAAATTGCACTCTTTACACTTTGTATTCCAGCATCAAATAACTGTCTTTCTTCAGCATTTAGATCCAATTCGATTATTTTTTCAACACCTTTCTTTCCAATTACTGCCGGAACTCCTATTGTGACATTTGAATGACCATATTCCCCATCAAGATATGTTGCAACTGGCATCACTTGTTTTCTGTCTCTTACAACTGATTCAATCATTGCAGAAATTGCATTTCCTGGAGCATGCACCGTTGCACCTTTTAATTCAATGACCTTGGCTGCAACTTGTTTTGTATTTTGAACAAGTTCATCTAATTTTTGTTTTGGAAGAAATGATGATAGTGGAATTCCTGAAACTGAAGAAAATCTTGGTAGAGGTAACATGTTTTCACCATGTTCTCCAATTACAAGTGCTCTGATAGAATCACGAGAATGTCCAGTAGCTTCATGGATGAATTGTCTGAATCTAGATAAATCTAGCATTCCGCCCATCCCAAACACTCTACTTCTATCAAATCCTGAAACCTTGTAAGTAACGTATGCCATTGGATCAAGTGGATTTGTTACTGGAATTATCATGGAATCATTGGCATATTTTTTGATGTTTTCTACAACGCTTTTCACAACTGTTGCATTGATCTTTAAAAGATCCATTCGTGTCATTCCTGGTTTTCTTCCCGAACCTGCTACTACTACTACTATATTGGAACCTTTCATATCTGAAAAATTATTAGAACCCTTCACTTCTACATCAATTCCTTGTTCTGATAGCATGTGATTGATATCCATTGCTTCGCCTTGTGGTAACCCCTCTACAACATCAAGTAATAATATTTGATCATCTAATCGTTTTAATGCTGAGAATAAAGCTGCGTCTCCACCAACTTTTCCCGAACCTATTATTGTAATCATAGATTGAGCTGTCTATTTTCAATAATTAAATCTAATGAAATTTTTTATCTATTTAGATAGAATTTATATGCATTTTTGGTAATTTTCAATCTATGGTTGTTGTGATAGATCCTCAAATTGCAGGCATATCTGGCGATATGCTTCTTTGCTCTTTGGTGGATTTGGGTGCAAATAAAGTCAAAATTATTGATGGTATTAAACAATCTAACAAATTTCTACCTAATTCAATCATTAAACAAATTGATTTTAAAAAAATAGAAAAACATGGTATAGAAGCAACTGCGCTGTTTTTAGAAATTGATGAGCATGTTCATGAAAGAAAGGGAATTGAAATAAAAAAAGCAATTATGGATTCAACAAATGAAATTGGCCTTTCCAATCGAGCAAAAGTTTTTGCAGAATCTTGTATTGACACACTAATTTTTTCTGAATCTCAAATTCATGGTTTACCTATTGATTCAGTTCATTTTCATGAAGCGTCTAGTATTGATACTTTGATAGATATTATTGGAACTGCAATTGCAATAGATGATTTAGGTATGTTTGATGAAGAAATTCTTTGTATGCCTATTGCTGTGGGCGGAGGAAACGTGACCTTTTCTCATGGTACTATGTCTAATCCTGCAAGTGCAATTCTTGAAATCTTAAAAAATTCTAAATTATCTATTCATGGTAGTCAAGTAAAAGATGAATTGACTACTCCTACAGGTGCTAGCATTCTTGTAAATCTCTCAAAAATCTCAATGGATTATTATCCATCAATGTATGTAACGTCTATTGGATATGGTGCAGGCAAAAAAAACTTTGATGAATTTTCAAATGTGTTAAAAATTGTAAGAGGAACACAAAAAAATAATTTTCAATTAGACTCTGTTAAAATTTTAGAAACCAATGTTGATGACGTGTCTGGAGAAATTCTTGGAAATCTAATTGAAAAAATCATGAATAAAGGTGCAAAAGATGTTTCTATTTACCATGGTATTACAAAGAAAGGAAGACCAACAAATCTCATATCTGTAATTTGTGATGATGCGTCAATGCATGAAATCATGGATCTTTTGGTAATTGAAGCTGGAACTTTGGGAATTCGTGTCACTACTTCAAATCGTTTTATCGTCCCAAGAACAACTCATGATGTTAAATTAATTCTTGATGGAACTGAATTTGTAGTAAAATACAAAGTTTCATCCTTTAAAGGAAAAAATGACTTTAAAATTGAATTTGATGACTTGAAGTCCGTCTCAAACACATTAAACAAGTCAATAAAAGAAACAGAATCATTGATTAGAAAAGAGATTATACAATTAGATGTTGATTATGGCTAAACTTGATGATCTAATTGATTGGTTTGGAAACAAAAACAAAGTGATAATTGCCCTTTCAGGTGGAGTGGATAGTGCACTTGTAGCATATGCTGCATTTCAAAAATTAGGAAATTCTGCCATTGCAGTTACTGCTGACTACAAAACTTTGTCAAAAGAGGAACTTGAAACAGCCAAACAAATTTGTTCAGAGATAGGAATCAGACAAATTCTTTTAGATTATGATGAGCTCCAAAATGAAGAATTCGTCAAGAATGCATCTGATCGTTGTTTTCATTGTAGAATGGAATTAGGTGATCATTTGATTACTTTGGCAAATGAACATGATGTTAAACTTATTGTCGATGGGACTAATTTGGACGATTTAGGTGACTATAGACCTGGAATTGAAGCATTAAAAAGAAATGGTATTAGAAGCCCACTAGTAGAAACCAATTTTACAAAAAATGAAATCAGAAGAACTGCAAAACTGATAGGATTATCCATATATGACAAACCATCTAATTCTTGTCTAGCATCACGTATTCCTTGGGGACAAAGAGTTACAACTGAAAAATTAACTCGGATAGAATTAGGAGAAACAATTGTTAAACAAATTACAAATTTAAAACAAGTTAGAGTCAGAGATCTTGATGGGATTGCTAAAATTGAAGTGGATAAAGATCGAATTTCTGTTTTTGAAGATGATATTTTAGCTGAAATTACCAATAGATTAAAATTAATTGGATTTTTATCAGTTCAAATCGATTCTGAGGGATATAGACCAGGAAAAATTAACGTGATTACTGATTGATATATCTGGATAATGCAGCATCAACACAAATTCATGACGATGTCTTAGAAACAATGTTGCCATATCTTAAAGAACAATATGGTAATCCTTCATCGATACATCGTTATGGTCGATTAGCCCATAAAGCTATAGAAAAAGCTAGAAAGCAAATTGCTATGCTAATTAATGCAGATCCTTCTGAAATTTTATTTACTTCCGGTGGTACTGAATCCAATAATACCGCACTTTATGGAATTGCAGCGAAAAAACCTCATTCTCAAATAATTACTTCATCTATTGAACATGATGCCATACTTGAACCCTGCAAAAAATTAGCAAAAGATGGATTTGATGTGCTCTATTTGCCTGTTGATAGTCATGGAGTAGTGAATCTATCTATTCTGAAAAACTCTCTCTCTGATAACACCTGTCTTGTTTCCGTTATGTTTGGAAATAATGAGATGGGAACAATAGAGCCAATTGCACAAATTGCTCAATTATGTAATGAAAGAAATATTCCGTTTCATACAGATGCAGTTCAAGCTGTAGGAAAAATTGCAATCGATGTAAAGAAATTAGGTGTGGATTTACTTTCTATATCATCTCATAAAATTAATGGACCAAAAGGAATTGGAGCATTATACATTAGAAAAGGAATTGATCTCATTCCAATTATTTTAGGAGGAGGCCAAGAACACGGTTTACGTTCAGGCACAGAAAATGTGGCAAATATTGTAGGATTTGGAAAAGCATGTGAACTTGCTAAACTCAATTTATCTGAAAATATTTCTCACATGAAAAAACTCCGCGATAATCTTGTTGCAGCAATTCTCAGGGAAATTCCAAATGTTGCTCTTAATGGACATACTGAAAACAGACTACCTAATAACGCTCATTTTACTTTTCTTGGAGTTGCTGGTGAAGATTTGATTATAAAATTGGATGAATATGGTATATGTGCATCAACAGGTTCTGCATGTTCAGTACATACACAAAAAGCATCTCATGTTTTACAGGCTATGGGATTCTCACATGAACAGATTACTGGTTCGTTAAGATTGACACTTGGATTGTTTAACAATCAACAACAAATAGATGAAACTGTAAATATCTTAAAAAAAGTGACTGCGGAACTTCGTTCGGTCTCACCATTTAAAGAAAAATATTCTTTTTAATTAAATTCTAAATATGAATTTGAAATCTATTTTTTGTAACTACTATTGTTGTTACCATTCCTATTACTAGGATCATAACTGCAATTGTACCGAATTCTGGAATTATGGTCGTACCTATTATTTCAATATCTGAATCACCCTGTTCAAAATTGATTGTAATTACTCTAGTGTTTGAATCTGTTATAGTTTCTTGGTATGGTGCCTCAATTCCGTCTATTATTATTATGAATGTGTCATCTGTTTTATCTTGTTTTTTTGCATCAAGTGCTTCTCTTGGAATCTCTAATGAAATGGATCCACTATCTGTAGATTCGATTACTACTATTAATGCAAAAATATCCTTATCAATCAACATATTTTTTACAATTCCGCCCTCTATGGAGTATTGTACATCAAATGTGCCCTGATTGCCTGCATCTACTTCAAATGTTTTTGTTGCAACAGGGATGTCTGTTTTTGGTGAAAAATTAAATTGAGTTTCTGCAATGTTTTCTTTTCCAAATGTTGTTTTTACTGTGTACTCTCCTGCTTTGGACCATAGAGGACCTTCTGCAATTACTGTATGTGAATAACTACCGTCTTCAGCTACAGTGATTTGTGCAATATCTACTAAATTACCTTGGTTGAAAATTTGTATTGTTACGGGAGTACCTGTTATGATGGTACTTACTTTGCCTGAAACTACTATTGTTTCTCCTTCCTTATATGAATTAGAATCTGTTTTTACAGAAATCAAAGATTCTGCAAAAACTGGCAAAGTAAAAATAATTGATAAAATTAAAAATCCTGAAATAATTCTAGTTTTCACAAAGTTAATGGTTGTATGATTCTATATTTCCTTTACTATCTTAAAATGAAAAAATGAAAAAAGTTGTGAATTTAGTATCTTGGCATAATGCTTAGTCTTGATTTTGCAGAAACTGCAATTATTGATATAATTGCCACTGCTAGAATCATAACTGCGATTGTACCAAATTCTGGAATTACAAAGGTACCTACCACTTCAATTTTTTCAGTGCCTGCTGGGAACATTACTGTGACTTGATTGCCACTAATTTCTGCATCATCCCATTCTTGTCCATCCACAAGTACCATAAAGATACCGTTAAGGATTGATTCATCTGGAGTTAATACGAGTATTCCATCTTGATCTGCACTGATTCTAACGATAATTGAATTATCATTATTGTTTATGCTTGCACCAGTTACCATTCCACTTGAAATGCTGTATGGTACACAATAATCGCCCTTTAGATATAACTCTGAAGAACTACAATTGTCTGAGCTAGCTGAAGTTTCACCAGTTAGTTCAACAAGTACTTTGTTATTTTGAGAAGCCCCATAGTTGACTTTAATGGTGTATGTACCATCGTGTTTCCACAATCCACCTTCTGTGTTGAGAGTCGTTTCAAAACTACCGTCATTACCCACATCTATCTGTGCAATTGTAACGATGGAATTTAATGGACTCGTAACAGTAAGTGTTACTGGATTTCCAGAAATATTTGCTACTTTACCGTGTACTGTAATTTTGTCATTGTGATCATAGATTGTTCTATCTGTCCAAACAGATATTGGCATATCCATAAGCAACATTTGATTTGCTGCCTTTCTTCCAGCATCTGTTTCTTCACAACCTACACATGCTTGAGCATATGCTGATGACATGGTTAAAGTACCGACTGCAGTCAAAACGGCTAATAGCGCGAACGACGTACGGTTGTTCATCTTATTTGCGAATTGAATCCGTCTCTATTTATGTATATTTAAAAAATGAAAAAAGTTGTGAATTTAGTATCTTGGCATAATGCTTAGTCTTGATTTTGCAGAAACTGCAATTATTGATATAATTGCCACTGCTAGAATCATAACTGCGATTGTACCAAATTCTGGAATTACAACGCCGTCTTTTATTCCAACTTCAATAGAATGCTTGTATCTAGGATCATCGCCTTGTTGAGCTACAATTGTGTATTGACCATCTTGATTCCATAATGGACCTCCAGTTGTGATGTCTTTAAGAAATCTACCATTTGAATCTAGAATTGGCGCAAATTGATCAACTACAACTACATTTCCGTTTGGTGCTGTTACTTTCATTGTGATGCTATTTGCACTGTCTGTAGTTCCACTTATTGCAATTATGTTAGATCCTGCTATGGCATTTGCTTCTTTAATTAACAAACCTGTTCTTACTGTAACTTTTGGTTCAAAAAATCCTGTTTCTAAAGTAGATTCAGTTACATTTGTTTCTGAAGTCTTACCATTAATTACTTCGACACGAAGTGATGCTTTATACAATGAACTTCCATGTGGGCTTTGTTCAACTTTAATTGTATATACTCCACTTTCTTTCCACATTGGATTTACTATGAATTCTGTGGCAAAGTTACCATTTGCATCAGGTGTTACTTGATCAATACTAACTACATTTAGACCTGGAGAAATTACTGTAAATGTTATGTCTGTAATTTGTGATCTTGTATGTCCACTAACTGATATAGTATCTGAACCGTCTAAAGCTGTAGCTGAAATTGACATTCCTGTACCTTGAGCAAAAGCATCCTGTTGAATTGAAGTTATTGAAATTATTGACAATGCCATTATGGCAAGTGCTATTGATGTTGTTGAACGTTTCAAATTCATTCTAATTTGAAAACGGTTACTTGGTATTTATATATATTTTTAAAAAGAGAAAAAATGAAAAAAGTTGTGAATTTAGTATCTTGGCATAATGCTTAGTCTTGATTTTGCAGAAACTGCAATTATTGATATAATTGCCACTGCTAGAATCATAACTGCGATTGTACCAAATTCTGGGACTACAACAGTACCTATTATCTCGATTTCCTCAGCACCTGCTGGGAATTGTATTGTTAGTGTTCTATCTGTAGATGTTGTAATTTCCTCAAAGTCAACTTCTTCTCCGTCTACTAAGACAAAGAATGTATCATCTTGATCACCAGTCTTTGCATCAATCAAAGCTCTTGGCAACGTAATGACAAGTGAACCATCCTGACTTGCAGTTATTGCTATTGTCAGGGAGTGTGAGGCTACATCGGGAGTAATGCTAACAAGCTTACCACCAGTTATCTTGTAGCTGACCATAAAGTCAGTACCAGGAACTGCAATTGTGGTTCCCTCTTTACTTGGTACAGTTCCTGTTGAACCGCCAAATGTAAATGTGGTTTCTGATGTACGAGATTCGGTTCCATAGAGTACTTCAATTGTGTATGTTCCTTCAGCTCTCATAAGTGCTCCACCTGCAGTTAATTCAGTACTGTATTTTTTATCTGAACCAACGTCAATTTGTGCAATTGTTACTAAGTTGCCGTTTGGTGCTATTACTCTGAGACTAACAGGATATCCTGAAAGAAGATCTCTTACTTCTCCAGTTACTAAGATTGTGTCACCATCTTCATATGATGGCTTATCTGTAGTAACAACGATTGAATCTGCTATTTGTCCAAATGCTGGTGCTAAACCAATACTTGCAATAATAATTGCAGATAAGGCAAACACCGATAGATGAGTATTCATCATTTTTACGCCCGAATTTATCCTATTTAAGGTTGTGAAAAATATTATTGACTAAAAAGAAAAAAGACTGGTTTTTGCAGAATTTCAGATTAGATATATATTAACCTGAGCGTGACTTTTTGACAGTTTGTGTGTATTATTTACTGTTACATTTAATGTTCGTCATGGAGGTTTTGTAAATGGCAACTAAGAAAAATCAAGTTCTTGTACCTGATCATATCTATGTGCCAAAACATGAAATCATGTCAAAACAAGAAGCTGAGGAAGTTTTAAAAAAATACAATTGCAAACCTACTGAATTACCATTAATTTTTGTAAACGATCCTGCAATATTGGGACTAGGTGTTAAACCAGGTGATATGATAAAAATCACAAGGAAAAGTCCAACTGCTGGTGAGAGTCTTTATTATCGATACGTGGTGGAAGTTTAGATGGCAGACCCTTCAGTTAAACGCTGGCCAGTAATTCAAGATATATTAAAACGTGAAGGTATCGCACGTCAACACCTTAATTCATTTGATGAATTTCTAGAAAGGGGTCTTCAAAGTATTATCAATGAAGTCGGACAAATTGAGATTGAAAATGCAGAATATCCTTACAAAATTCAATTAGGTAAAGTCAAACTTCAACAACCCAGAATGATGGAACTTGATGGCTCTATTACTCATATTACTCCAGCTGAAGCTAGACTAAGAAACGTTTCTTACTCTGCACCTGTTATGATGGAGGCAAGCGTTGTAGAGGATGGTAAAATCTTAGAATCTAGATTTGTCCATATTGGCGATGTACCAGTAATGGCAAAATCAAACGCTTGTATTTTACATAATTTTTCAACTCAAAAACTTATTGAACATGGCGAGGATCCAAATGATCCTGGTGGTTACTTTATCATAAATGGATCTGAAAGAGTTATTGTGGGATTGGAAGATCTATCATACAACAAAATAATTGTTGATAGAGAAAGTGTTGGTGGAAATACTGTTTTCAAAGCTAAAGTTTATTCTTCTATTGTAGGTTATCGTGCAAAACTAGAACTAGTTATGAAAAGTGACGGTTTAATCGTAGCACGAATTCCTGGTTCTCCTGTTGATATTCCAGTTGTTACTCTAACAAGAGCACTTGGATTAGAATCTGATAGGGAGATTGCAGCAGCGGTTTCACTTGTAGATGAAATTCAAAATGAATTAGAAGGTTCATTTGAAAAAGCAGGTGATGTGCCTACCGCAAAAGATGCAATTGTTTACATTAGTAAAAGAATTGCACCTGGAATGTTAGAGGAATTCCAAATTAAACGTGCAGAGACACTTTTGGATTGGGGATTATTGCCACACTTGGGCAAACATCCTGAAAATAGAAAGGAAAAGGCTCAGTTTCTAGGTGAAGCCGCATGTAAATTACTAGAGCTTAAACTCGGTTGGATTTCTCCTGATGACAAAGATCATTATGGAAATAAAGTGATTAAATTTGCAGGCCAAATGTTAGCAGATCTTTTCAGAACTGCTTTTAGAAATTTAGTTAGAGATATGAAATACCAATTAGAACGATCTGGTCAAAAAAGAGGTATCAATGCAGTTGCTGCAGCAATTCGTCCTGGAATTATCACTGATAAATTAAACAATGCAATTGCAACAGGAAACTGGGGTCGAGGACGTGTTGGTGTAACTCAATTACTTGATAGAACAAACTACCTCTCCACTATTAGTCATCTTAGAAGAATCCAATCTCCTCTTAGTAGAACTCAACCAAACTTTGAGGCAAGAGATTTACACGCTACTCATTTTGGAAGAATATGCCCAAGTGAAACACCTGAGGGTTCTAATTGTGGTCTTGTAAAGAACTTGGCACTTTCTGGAATTATTTCTGTAAATGTTTCATCCGAAGAAATTGTTGAGAAACTCTATGATCTTGGAACAATTCATTTCTTTGATGCAAAAGAAGATGTAAAAAAAGACGGAGCTAGAATATTTGTTGATGGTAGATTAATTGGATATTACAAAGATGGTGCACAACTAGCAGAATCTCTTAGAGAATTAAGAAGAAACTCAAAGATTCATCCCCATGTTGGAATTTCATTTCATAAATCAGAAATTGAAGGCTCAACAAAAAGACTATACGTTAATTGTAACGCTGGACGTGTTTTACGACCATTAATTATAATTAAAGATAACAAACCATTATTGACGCAAGATCTTTTAGATAAAATTTCCAAGAAATTAATTTCATGGACTGATTTGTTACGTATGGGTGTATTGGAAATGATTGATGCAAATGAAGAAGAAAATTGCTATATCACATTAGATGAAAAAGATGCAAAGAAACATACTCATCTTGAAGTATTTCCACCATCGATTTTAGGCGCAGGTGCATCTATAATTCCATATCCAGAACATAATCAATCGCCAAGAAATACATATGAATCTGCAATGGCAAAACAAAGTTTAGGCTTTTCAACTCCAATGATGAACACCAGTACTTATGTGAGACAACATTTGATGTTGTATCCACAAACACCTATTGTTAATACAAAAGCAATGAAATTATTAGGATTAGAAGACAGACCAGCTGGTCAAAACTGTGTTGTAGCAGTATTGCCATTTGATGGTTATAATATTGAAGATGCTATTGTACTAAGTCAAGCATCTGTTGACAGAGGTTTAGGACGAACTTTCTTCTTTAGAATTTATGACGCTGAAGCAAAACAATACCCAGGTGGAATGCGTGATACTTTTGAAATTCCAAATGCTGAGGATAATATCAGAGGATACAAAGGAGAAAAAGCTTACAGATTATTAGAAGAAGATGGAGTTGTTGCATCTGAATCTCCAGTTCATGGCGGAGATATTTTGATTGGAAAAACTAGTCCTCCAAGATTTATGGAAGAATATAGAGAATTTGAATCATCAGGTCCTTACAGAAGAGATACTTCAATTGGAGTAAGACCATCTGAAACTGGTGTTGTTGATACTGTTGTAATGACACAATCCAATGAAGGTGGAAAGATGTACAAGATTAGAGTGAGAGATATGAGAATTCCTGAGATCGGTGACAAATTTGCATCTAGACATGGACAAAAAGGTGTACTTGGAATTTTAGCAAAAGCAGAAGATTTACCATATACTGCAGATGGAATTTCACCGGACGTATTGATTAATCCACATGCATTTCCTTCAAGAATGACTGTTGGAATGTTTATGGAATCAATTTGTGGTAAAGCTGCCGCATTAAGAGGAAGCCAATTTGACGGATCTGCATTTGTTGGAGAAAAAATGGAAGAAGTTAAACCTGTAATGGATGCTGCTGGATTCAAATATTCTGGTAAAGAAACAATGTATGATGGAAGAACTGGTAAATCATTTCCAGTAGAAGTATTCATTGGAGTAGTATACTATCAAAAATTACACCATATGGTTGCAGACAAGATTCATGCAAGAGCTCGTGGACAAGTTCAGATGTTAACTAAACAACCAACTGAAGGTAGAGCAAGAGGTGGTGGTTTGAGATTTGGTGAAATGGAAAGAGATTGTTTAATTGCATATGGTGCATCAATGATTCTTAAAGATAGATTACTTGATGAATCTGATAAATCAGACATTTTTGTTTGTGAGAGATGTGGACTAGTTGCATATCATGATGTTAAACAAAGAAAATATGTGTGCCGAGTTTGTGGTGATAAAGCTAAAGTTTCATCTGTATCTGTTGCATATGCCTTCAAACTTTTGTTACAAGAAATGCAAAGTTTGAATGTGGCTCCAAGATTAATCATAAAGGAGAAAGTATAATGTCTATTCAAGCAATAAAATCAATTGATGCAATAAGATTTTCAGTTTGGTCTCCAACTGAAATCCGAAAATATTCTGTTGCAGAAATTACTGCTCCTGAAACATACGACGAAGACGGAATGCCTGTGCAAGGAGGTCTTATGGATGGTAGACTTGGTACACTTGAACCAGGACAAAAATGTTTGACATGTGGAAACACTGCTGCTAGATGTCCCGGACACTTTGGTCATATTGAACTTGCTGAACCTGTTTTACATATTGCATTTATTGATAATATTTACAAGCTTTTACAATCTACTTGTCGATCTTGTGCAAGACTCAAAGTTCCACAAGAAGATCTAGATGAATTTAGAAAGATTAAAGAAAAACATGCAGCATACACTGTAATTTCAGAAAAACGTATCCCAGAACAAATTATTGAAAAAGCAAAAAAAGCAAAAGAATGTCCTCATTGTGGTAAAACTCAGTATGAGCTAATCTTTACAAAACCAACTATTTTTGTTGAAAAAACAGAGATAGGAGAACACAGATTACTTCCAATTACAATTCGAGAAAGATTCTCTCAAATTATTGATGATGATCTTAATCTTTTAGCATATGATCCTGTCACTGCAAGACCTGAGTGGTTTATTCTACAAGTTTTACCTGTTCCACCAGTAACTGTAAGACCATCTATTATTCTTGAAACTGGAATTAGATCTGAAGATGATCTAACACACAAAATGGTAGATATTATCAGAGTTAATCAAAGACTAAAAGAAAGTAAGGAAGCTGGAACTCCCCCATTAATTGTTCAAGATTTAGTAGATTTGTTACAATATCACACAACTACATATTTTGATAATGAAGTTTCTGGTATTCCGCAAGCTCATCATCGTTCAGGACGTCCACTAAAAACATTAACTCAAAGACTCAAAGGAAAAGAAGGAAGATTTAGAGGATCACTATCTGGAAAAAGAGTTGATTTTTCAAGTAGAACTGTAATTTCACCTGATCCTAACTTGGACTTGTCTGAAGTAGGAGTTCCTGAACAGGTTGCAATGAAATTAACAATTCCTGAAATTGTCACTGAATGGAATATTGAAAGACTGAGAGAACTTGTAATTAATGGCCCAAACAAATTTCCAGGTGTCAATTATATTGTTAGACCAGACGGTGTTAAAATTAGACTGGATTTTGTTGAAGATCGTTCTACAATAGCTGAAACATTAGAAATTGGATATCTTGTAGAGAGACATCTTTCTAATGGTGATATTGTTTTGTTCAACAGACAACCATCTCTTCACCAAATGTCAATCATGGCTCATTATGTCCGTGTACTTCCAGGAAAGACTTTCAGATTACATCCATCTGTATGTCCTCCGTATAACGCAGACTTTGATGGTGATGAGATGAATCTTCATGTTCCTCAAAGTGAAGAGGCTAGAGCCGAAGCAATTCTATTGATGAGAGTCCAAGATCAATTAATCTCTCCAAGATATGGTGGTCCAATAATTGGAGCACTAAGAGACTTTGTTACTGGAGCATATCTTTTAACAAAAGATGATACTACTCTAACCACACAAGAGTTTTACAATTATGCAATGCTTGGTGGATTTACTGATAAATTTCCAAAACCTGGAACAAAAACTAAAGACGGACCAGCATACACTGGTAAACAACTATTCTCATTGTTCTTACCAAAAGACTTCAACTATGTAATTACATCAAAGTGGTCAAAAGGAACCAAAGGGGCTCAAAAAGATGTCGTAATTAAAAATGGTGAACTAATTAGTGGTGTAATTGATAAATCATCAATAGGTGCTGAAGAACCAGAAAGTGTATTACATAGAATTGCAAAAGATTACGGAAATACAAAAGCAAAGAATTTCTTGAATTCTATTCTAATTATGGTAAAACAATACATCACTCATTATGGCTTTAGCTATGGTTATGCTGATCTTGAAGTGCCAGAAAAAGAAAAACAACAGATTCTTGATGATATTCAAGAAACATATGGTGTCATATCTGATCTTACTTCCCAATATGAAAAAGGAACTCTAAAACTAACTAGAGGAATGAGACCTGAAGAAGCATTAGAGGCATATATTGTTAATGAATTAGGAAAAGCAAGAGATAAAGCTGGAATGACTGCAGATCAATCTCTTTCTCAAAGTAATGCTGGAAGAATAATGGCTACAACTGGTGCAAGAGGTTCATCACTTAACATTGGTCAGATGGCAGGTGCATTAGGACAACAATCAAGACGTGGAAATAGATTACATGATGGTTACAATAACCGTGCATTACCTCATTATCAAGAACATGACAATAATCCAGACGCACATGGATTTGTAAAATCTAATTATAGAGAAGGTTTGTCTGCACTTGAATTCTTTTTCCATGCAATGGGAGGAAGAGAAGGACTAGTAGATACTGCAGTCAGAACACAACAAAGTGGATACATGCAGCGTAGATTGATCAATGCCTTAGAGCATATTAGATTAGAATATGATGGAACAGTTAGAGATCCACACGGTCATATCATTCAATTCCTTTATGGTGAAGATGGAATAGATGTCGCAAAAAGTGATCATGGTGAGGCATTTAATGTTAATAGATTAATTGAATCTCAAACAATTATTGATTCTGGTAAGAAAGCAACTAGAGAAGAGATTGTAGAGTTATCAAAGAAATACACAAAGACATTCAATCCAAGATTAAAACAACTTGTATCTGATGGATTATTGGATTCTAAATTAAGTAAAGAGGGAGCAGAAATTGTTTGTAAGAAAGGACTATCGTTATACAACAAAGCTAAAGTTGAACCTGGTCAAGCAGTAGGAATCATCACGGCACAATCAATTGGTGAACCTGGTACTCAGATGACATTAAGAACATTTCACTTTGCAGGAATTGCAGAAAGAAACGTAACTTTGGGTCTTCCAAGATTAATTGAGCTTGTTGATGCAAGAAAAAAACCAGTTACTCCAACTATGGATATTTATCTTGACAACGAATCAAAAAAATCTAGAGAAAAAGCTATAGATGTTGCAAGAAATATTTTGCAAACCAAAGT
>CALKVM010000004.1:0-50955 GCA_938049695.1 uncultured Candidatus Nitrosoarchaeum sp.
GAGATAAATTTCTATGCTCCTTTTTTGCCCATAAATAAATAAGATTTTTTGTTCCCTTTTTCAATTTCGTAAATCGTGGGTCTCCCAATATGTATTGTTCCCGTTTTTTAAAATTTGAAGTACTTATCAAGTAAATTTTTAATGCGACATCATTATTTTTTTCATCAACAGCCCAGAAGAGAACAGATTCTTTCCCGGCACTTACAGGGCCATTAACATATGCAATGATATGATCTGTAATCATTTTGTAAAGTGTCATCACAGTAGGTTTGTCTAAAACTTCGTTGATTACCTTGCCTTTTTTGAATCCGTCTTCCAAACCTCCTCTTTTAGATTTAGAAATTAATTTATTATCAACTTTTGATTCTAACTTTCTACTTAAATCATCATACAATAAATCATCGGACATTATATCATCTGACATTAAAGATTATTGCAGATACTAGATAAAAGAGATTTCCTTTATCATGTTTGTATTTAGAAGAAATAATTTCATGCAATCAATATCATTATTTCTTTATTTGGAATTTAAATGAATTACAGTTTAAAAACAATCAAAAAAGGCACTCCAGAAATTTCTTTGACTCCATTTTCAGATCCGATTCCAAGTTCTAATGAAAGAGATATCGTATTTTTTCCAACCATGTTAATTATTGATGAATTTTCAAGTAATTTTTTAGCTTGATCTTTTTCAATTATTTGATCACCATAGTAACTCTTACTTATCGTCACATTCAATTCATTTTGCGATATATTTTTTCCGAGAAGATCTGCATCACAAATATTTAGCATCAAGTTTTTTTGATATTCAGTAACTTTAACTGAGAATTGCATTATGCATATTTACCTTTTAGAGTGGATTTTGCACCGCAAGCCTCACAAATCAAAAAAGAAATTCGGTTTTCTTTTAGAATTTTTGTATCAGGACTTTTACAAGTATGACACTCCAAATAGTCTTTAACATAAATTTGGAAAAGGCGGGTAAAGTCATCAGGTGCTCTTCTTCCAACAAACATTGCCTTATCACCTAAACGCTCAGCAGGAACTGCGAATTCTTTAGAGAGGTATTGTAAAACTTTGTCAGGATCTCGACGAAGAACTTTTGGAAATTCTGAGAAATTACGCAGGAAAGTTTTTTGTCCTTCCCACATCACATCGACCACTGGAAGTTCAAATCTAGTAGTAGATGCTTTTTTAGTATCACCTAATTTATCCTGAATTCTCTTAAGTAGGTGTTCATAGTCGGATTTGGTCACTGAAAAATTGTGTATACTGTACCCTATATTGGTTTTTGAAAAAGAGAAATCGTGTGGATTTTGTTGGTCTACATCTTTCCTATTCGGAAGACATTAGTTCCACATTTAGGACATGTGCCTTTTACAGCAGGACGTCCGTTTTTTAATGTAGTTTCTTTGGGATCTTTGACTTCCCTTTTAGCTCTGCATTTTACACAATATGCTTCTACCATTCTAGAAAATGTCGTACTCGGTGGTATTTAGGAAGAGCCTGTAAAAATTATTTAACTATAGACTAGATGTGTGTAAATTTTTAATCTATCAAAACTGGAGTATTATAAAAAATTCAACAAATATAGCAATTTTTTTAATATTTATGATAAGAATTACATTTGTATAGATTTTTTTTAATATTTATTCAATAAGAGACCATATTTTGAAGGTTTACCAGTTATAAACACCCTAATTCTAAGATAACAAAATGGCATCTAAAAAGGGAATTATAGTTACAGTGATTATTTTAGTGGCAATTACAGCTGCTAGTTTTCTCTTTTGGATCATACCTCAAGAGAATCCATCGACTTTGATGGTGTCAGATTATGCAAATTATCTTGATGGAGTAAAGAAAATTCATGAAGTTTTACAAGAATCTATTGAAACGGAATTTCAGAATCTCTTAGATGGAAAAACTTCTCCTGAGGAGTATATTGTAATAACTGAAGTGACGACATCACAAGTTACTATTCAAATTAGTGAATTTGTAACGTCTAAACCACCAGAAGAATGGCAAGATAGTTACATTAGTTATATGGAGGCTCTAAAAAAATTCAATTCATATATCGTAGAAACCAAAGTTGCAGCAAATATGTTAAAAGAAGGTCAGATAGATACTGAAGTTATACAAAAAATAGAATCATTAAGGTTAGAATCACAAGAATTAATCAATAAATCAAATGAATTAAGACCATAGTTAGGCTCAAAACCGAATTATAATATTTTTAAAAGTTGGAAATCGTTAAAAAGCAATTCAACAGTTATAAAAAAGAATGTCACAGAGATCTGAAAAAGTAGAAAAAGATGTTAGTGCATCTACATCTAACAAATTACTAGTAATTTGTGTTGACAGAGATAATGACATAGGTGAAAAAGCAGGTATCATTACGCCAGTCATTGGAAGAAATGCATGTATTGATGCAGCACAGAGATTAGCATTAGAAGATCCAGAAGACGCAGATTCTAATTCAATGTTTGCTGCAATTAAAACATATGAAGATTTGGTAAGTAAAGGTTACCAAGTAGAAGTAGTAATTGTAGCTGGAATTAAAGAACGTGGAATACAAGCAGATGAAAAAATTCTAATTGAAATAAAAAAAATTTTAGAAGTATTTTCTGCAAATGGGGCAGTAATTGTATCAGACGGCGAAGATGATGAAAGTGTAATTCCAGTTATTCAAAATGTGTTACCAGTTGTTTCGGTACAAAGAGTAATCATGAAAGTAAGTAGAAGTGTAGAATATTCCTATGCGGTTTTTGGAAAATATTTAAAAATGTTAGCATATGATTCAAAGTATTCTAAATTTTTCTTGGGAGTTCCAGGAATACTTTTATTGATTGGTGGAGTTGCAACATTTTTCGGATACACTGCAGAGATATTTGCAGTGCTAGTAAGCATTTTAGGTGCTGCATTTTTAATCAGAGCTTTTGATATAGATAGAGCATGGGCTAACTTGACAAAACCCACACCTATGGGTTTTATTAGAATATTTACAATGGTTGCAGGCATTTTGTTGATTTTGTCATCAGTTCCAGCTGGAGTTAGCTCAGTTGATCAAAAATTGATAGAAAAAGATTCAGAGTTAATTACAATATTAACAGATAAAATAATAATTGGTCAATTTGTTACAGGTGTATTACCGATTTTATGGATGGGTTTGGGTGCAATTTTTGCAGGAATATTACTTAGTAATTGGATAGGAGGAATCCCAAGACAAATTAGCGATATTTTAAGAATTATAGTTCTAGGTGCACTGTATCCTATAACATCACAATTTATTGTTATTATGATAAATGATAATGTTGATTCAATTACACTAGTGCCGCCCTTGTTAGCAGGTCTTGCGGTTACATTGATTTCAGCCACTATTCTCTTTAAAAAATATAGAAAACAAAAACGTCAAGAGATGATTTCAGACTAAAATAAGCAATAATTTCTTTGTAATAACTTTATTCCTGAAAAACACTGATATCATCTATTGTGCATCAATCATCAATGGTGATCAGATATTAACAAAATAAAAGACACAGTATTCCAATTATCTGGATTATATAGGATTTATTCAAAAAAACTTGAAAATGAGATACGGGGTGGAGATATTCCAAATCATCTTGCCTTGATTTTAGATGGAAATAGAAGATGGGCAAAAAGACATCTCGCTATTCCAAAAACAGGTCACTGGAAGGGTGCTGATGCAGTAGAAAATCTTCTTGATTGGTGTGAAGAATTTGACATTAAAATAATTACTTTGTATGCACTTTCAGCAGAAAATCTAGATAGAGATGATGAGGAATTAGAACATCTTTATGAACTGATTCGTATTAGATTAGAAAAACTGTACAATGATCCTAGAATTCATAAAAATAAAATGAGAGTCACAGGAATTGGCAGAATCGAATTATTACCGGATTCAATTAAAGATGTTCTAAAACGATTAGATGATGCAACAAAAAATTATGACAGTCACTTTCTCAATATAGCATTAGCATATGGAGGACAAAATGAGTTAGTAGATGCAGTGAAAAAAATAGCTGTAAAGATCAAAGAAGGATCTCTTAATGTTAATGATATCAATAAAAAAGAAATTGAATCCAATTTATACACATCATATTTACCACAGTCATCACCAGATATGATTTTAAGAACATCTGGGGAAAAAAGATTAAGTGGATTTCTCATGTGGCAAAGTGCGTATAGTGAATTGATCTTTATGGATATATTTTGGCCAGAATTCAGGAAAATTGATTTGATGAGGGCTATCAGAACATTCCAAGAAAGAAAAAGAAGACTAGGTAAATAATTAGGAATGATATAGAAATGATAGAAGAAATATCTGCAGGCATAGTGTTGTTTAGAAAAGAGAATTCAAAAATTTTATTTTTATTACTACATTATCCATCAGGACATTGGGATTTTGTTAAAGGTAAAATGGAAGAAGGTGAAACAACTCATCAAACAGCTATAAGAGAAACACGAGAAGAGACAGGAATTACAGACATTGTATTTTTAGATGATTTTGAGGAATGGATAGAATACAATTTTCAATTTCAGAAAGAATTGGTTCATAAGAAAGTTGTTTTTTTCTTAGCAGAGACAAAAACAAAAGAAATTTCAATTTCACATGAGCATATTGATTATACTTGGATGGATTATGAAACAGCTATGGAGAAAACAACATTTGATAACGCAAAATCAATTTTAACTAAATCAAAATCATTACTTACCAAAACTTTGTAGTTGTAATTTTTTTGAAACAGTTACAGGGTTTTTATCATTAAGGATTGTTCTACCTACAATTAGATAGTCAGTACCAGCAGAGATGACCTCCTTAGCACTTCCTCCCTGTATACCAATACCTGGTGAAAATATATCTAATTTTGTACCTACTTTTTTGTTACAGTATCGAATAATTTCCGGAAATGTTGCACCAACTACAATTCCATCAACTTTAGAGGCAATAGCCCAATCTAAGAACAATTGATAGAGTTGCTGCTTTTTACCCATCCTAACTTCCATATCATATGATAATTTGGCTTCAGGTGCGCTCATATGGCATAATGTGATAACTCCTTTGTTTTCTTTGTGAGAATCTTTCACTAATTGTTTTAAACTATCCAATCCCATAATCGGATTAGCAATTACTGCGTCAAAACCTAAATTCCAAAGATGTTTCACAGTAACTTTATTTGTATTTCCAATATCATTTAATTTAATGTCAGCAATTGTTTGTAATCCATAATTATGAGCAGTTTTATTGATTTTAGAAATTTCTTTTAAACCCAGAGGTAATAGTAAATGAAAATTTAGTTTGATTCCACATAGATATGGATGTAATTTTTTGATGTTCTGTATGGTTTTCGTCTCTAAATTATTCACAGATGAATCATAATCATTAGCAAGAATAATTTTGCCGTTCTTTTTTGAGATCTGAGAAAGTCTAGTTTTGAAGGTGGCCATAATCAACTAATGGATGTGTTTCTTTTAGTTTTATAATTTTGATGTATGAATAACCATGTTCGGATGGATTTTCTACAAAAGAGGGTTCAGCATCATTATTAGTTGTAAATTTTAAGAATGGTTTTTCAGGATCAGAGTCAAGAACTACATGACAGAAATAAGAGGTTCCTTCTTCATTAAAATTCATAAAAACTCCAACAAGCCATTTATCAGTATGTGGGAATAAAAACAACGGAAATGGTATTTCTTCAAAACCCCAAGTAAGTTTTGCAAGACTAGATAGATCTTCAAGTTCGATAGGCAGGTATCTGTCAGCAGTACCATTTCCAGGTTTCAATGAATCAGGAAGAGATTTTATTCTTACAATAGGAGAGTAAAGTTTACTTGCGTCAGATGTAGAATTTACAATCTCAGATTCTTCTTTTCCACCTTTTAATCCATAACAAATGTAATGACCGTTGTGTTCAAACGGTGTATAATACACAATTGGTTTTTCTTTCAATATATCCATTTGAACTGATAAAACTTTCCGACCATTATGCTCATGAAGAAATGATACACGTGGTGCTCGTTCAAGTGCACATACTAATCTAGAAAACTCCAGCGTGGAAGAAACTTCAATGTAACGAGGTAATTTATCCACAGTTAATTTTTGTACAATACTAAATTAAACTTACCCAAAATTTTTCAGGCTATTTTCTTCTATCAATGATTTCATTGATGTCAGGTCCTGTTCCAATTATTGTTACAGGCGTGTTTAATTTTTCTTCAATATTATTTATGAATGATTGTGCATCTTTAGAAAGTTCTTCAAAAGATGTTTTACCTACACATTCTGGAAATATCACATCTAATTTTGTTATAGAAATTTGAGTTGCACTGTTGAGCATGATTGCACGCCTAGCTAAATCAAAATCAAAATCAGCTGCACGTCTCTGTCTACCAGTTACAGTTCCAAATTCAGACCAACCTTTGCTTTCGGCTTCTGCAAGCGTGAGTTCTTTTGCTAATGGTCCAGTACCAACGCGTGTAACATATGATTTGAAAACAACAATTACTTCATCAACTTTTTTTGGTCCGAGCCCAACATCAGCACAAATTCCAGAAGCAGTAACATCTTTTGAAGTTACAAAAGGGTATGTTCCATGCCATAAAGATAAAAACGTGCCTTGAGTTCCTTCAACTAATACATTTTGATTTAAAGAAAGTGCAGTGTTTATTTCAGCAGGTACATCTACAATCAATGAAGATAAAGAATCAATGTCTTTTGCCAATTTTAAAACTCTCATAGCTCTATCTGCATTTGCAGGACCAGTGCCAGAACCAGTACTACCAATTTTTTCTTTTAGTTCACCCTTGGAGTCGCGAATTAGATGACTTTCTTCAATAATTCCACAATGTTTGTCAATAAATGAACGTCCAGATGCATCAAAATCTTGTATTTCTTTTAATAAAATAATTGGATTAATGACAACACCAGGACCAATCATTACTTTTGCATTTTTATTCAAAAATCCGCTAGGTAGCATTCTGACTTTGTATACTTTATCACCATCTCTAATTGTATGACCTGCATTTGGACCAGCGCCACCACGAACAATAATTTTTGGGTTATCTTTCATTGCCAAATACGAGATAATTTTTCCTTTACCTTCATCTCCAAAAAATCCACCAACAACAACAGTCGAAGTCATATTCTCGAACTTGAATTCCGTTTATTTAAGCTGAAGTGTTGTCATATGATTTAATATTCAATTAGAAATAGAATTGATCGTTGGCAGGACCAAATTATGCAGGAAATATCATAGTAATCTTAGCAAATCTTCCAGATTTTCTTAGAATACCTGTTTTAAAAAAAAGGATGATTGAATTTTTCTCAATGACAGAAGCAGAGAAAAAGGAAATCATCAATAATGCCCTGGAAGCTGGACCTACAATTCCTTTTCTAAATTTTGCAAAACTTTTCAAGACATGGTTAGAAATTTTAACTACACTGTCAGAAGAACAAAGAAATGAATTATTTTCTGGCTATATCACTGAGATTTCTGAATCTCCACAAAAATTAATTGTATTTAATTTAGATGGTATATTAGAAATTTTCTTAACATTGGATGAAGGAAAAAAAGACATTCTTTCGCAAACAATCAAGAAAATAATTAATGATCTTGATGCAGAGCGAAAAAGAAAATTAATGATAGTTATACCAGATAACGCAAAAAAATATTTAAAATTTTAAGCGTCTGGACGTTTATCCGGTTTTCTATTGTCTTCATTAGTATAGTCTACGATTTCTCCCTCAGGAGAAAGTATACCAGCAAAGATTTTTTCGTGTTTTTTTAATAGTTTTCTATGATCTACCATAGACATGTCAAGTCTCATTTCATTCATCACCATTACTCGATATTCTTTCCATTCAGCCCAACATTTGTTACAAACAGGGTATTTCTCAGCAACCACATCAAGTTCATCATTATCAGGGATGGTGTTTTTACATTTTGTACAAATTCGATTCATACATTGTAACAAAAAAGAACTCCTTTTATCTTTTATTGAATACAATAAGACCTAAAACTAGAATGAATGTTTAAGTGAATAGAAAATTTAGAAAAGAAATGAAAGTATGGTTATCAATTATAGGAATAATATTGATGATAACAATGTCTGTAATTCCTTCATACGCCGTAACTTTTCAAGAAAAATCATTAGAGTCAGATTCTGTCAAAATTACGTTTGGAAAAGACGGTGTAGACTATAAGGGCAATATAACACCAACTCTTGAAGCTGTTGAATTAAAATCAAATAAATATTCAATTTTAGTTGAAAACCCCATTCTCAGAATGCTAGGAAATAATTTCGTTATAAAATCATTTGAGGACAGTACAGTAGTTTATGGAATATCTAAAGGATCTACATTTATTTTTCATACGGTAGTATTTGTAGATGGAAACATTATAAAATTTAATGATAGTGCTAAATTTTCAACTCCTAAAATAATCAATGTAGTTCCAGAAGAAACAGTACAGAAAACAAATAACCTCAATATGCTTGTACAAAATCCACAAACCATATACAATGCAAAAGACTTTAATTTTGATGTAAAGACATTCGATAAATCAAAATATTCTGGAAATGATTTTCAAAACTTTTTTGGAAAAATCGATGGTATAAGAATTACAGCAATAATAAAAAACCCAGAGGGTAAGATTCTTGACACTCAAACAGGAGTTACAAAATATGGAATCTATAATGGAAAGATCTATGTTCCTGCAAATCTCTGGAGCAAAGGTTGGTATACAATAGACATTTCAGCAAGCGGAGATATTGGAGAGGCACAAAAAATTATTAAGTTTTATGTTGCAGGAAAAACACCTCCTAAAGGTGGAACATCGCCTCCATAGGATAAAAAATACTAACTACAATCACAAAATTCTATTTCTAATGCTAAAGAATAAAATGCATGTACTACAAGACAGACTTTCTAGTGATTTAGATTATGATTGTCATCATAATGAAGATAACAAAGTAATTATCTGTAATACTCTATAACAATATCAAATATTCGCTTTTTTCCTAGTCATGAATAGTTTGTACAAACAAGATGTTTTGGATTAATTTTATCCATGATTTAGTATTGAGGGTACTATTCTTTTTAGTCTCAATGTAAATAAAAAGGAAAATGGCAATCAATCTTTTGAATGTAAAGTAATAATAGATAACAAACACAAAATTAAGTGTGAAGATAAAATGTCCAAAATGTAAGAAAACTGCAGAATTATCAATGGATTTTTCTTTTGTAAAATGTGAAAACTGTGATTTAGATATGAGTTATGGTGAATATGTTAAATTTATTGCACATAATGAAACAACATATTCAGATATTCTTGGAGATTATACGGGTAGCACTGAAGGTCAGTCTGCAGGGTCATTAGATGAATGGGATTAACAACATAGTAAAATCATTCAGCAGATTAAAATAATTAGATTGATAAATTGTTAAACATCATTGGAATTTTTATTAGAAAGTATACTAAATTTGGTTGGATTTTTGGTAGGACTTGCAATAGGAATAATGTCAATAATTGGATTTAGAAATACAGGTAGCCCCACACTATTTAGATTAACCATTGCATTTTTTTCAATCAGTATAGGATTTTTTGTAATATGGGCAGGATACATGGTAGAAGATTTTGTAATAAAATCAGGCAATATAGAAAGATGGATTCAAACTTTAGGAATTGTCATTCAAACAGTAGGATATTTTTTCATAGCATTTTCACATAGTATCAAATCATTCTTTCCAAAATCAAAATATTTTAGAACTGTTGGAATTTTTCCGTTATTCTTAATATCTTCTGTACAAATAGAACACATCTTTAGATCTGTTTCATTTATTTTATTGGCTTATGGTGCGATTGAAACAATATTATCATATTTTGAAAATAAAAACAAAGGAGCTATATCAGTAGCAGTTGGATTAGCATTATTAGCTCTTGGAGAATTTTTAGGATGGTATTCATTTGTGTTTCCAGAATCTATATTATATTCAATTTCTATGATTATCAAAATTGGGGGGCTGATTGCATTGTTTATCCCAGTAAGCAAAATTCCTCTAACTAAGATAAAATTTGATGATAGTTTAGAGTAATTAATCGCTAGGCTCGAATTAATTACAAAATCGAAATTAGTCAAATTCTTTTATCTTTTTAGTATATTGCAAAATATCAACTCACTCTCATAGAAATTACAAAATTAACGTATGCAGGGACATACATGGTTGAATATAGAACACATATGAAAATTATTGGAGATATATTATCTACTACACGTGATGAGCTCAGAGATGAAGACGGTGCCACAGTAACTTATCTTATTAGAAAGGCCAACATTTCACATTCTAGAATTTCTAGAATTTTGAAGACTCTAGTATCTCAAGGATTGTTAGAACAGGTAGATGTACAGGGTTCAAACAAATACAGAATTAGTCAATCAGGACGAGAATTTCTTCAAGCATATTATACATTTACAACTTTTGCAGATAATTTTGGTCTAACAATCTAGTCTTCTGTTTCTTCAAATTCATCTAAATCATCATCAAAATCATCTTGAAAATCTGTATCTTCATACTCGGATGATGGATTAGACATGCACGATTAGAAATTTTTGTTCGTTAAAAAACTTATTCAAATGTAAATGAATAATTAAAGAAAGAAACAGTAAAAAGGTAATTGAAAGTTAAGTGTAATAAAGAAGGTATTGTAAAAGCAAGTAAAATAATCAAAAGTGGAGGTATTGTTATTTTTCCAACAGATACAGTATATGGAATTGGTTGCAATCCATACAACAAAGAAGCAGTTCAAAAAATTTATAAAATTAAATCAAGAGAAATTTCAAAATCACTTCCAATTTTAGCTTTTTCAAAAGATGTCGCAGCAAAAATTGTAGAATTTGATAAAGATTCAGAAAAAATTGCACAGAAAATTTGGCCTGGACCTTTAACTTTAATTTTAAAATTAACAGATGAAAAACTTAAAGCATCACTAAATGTGAATGATAAAATTGCAATTAGAGTTCCAAAACATAAATGTACGTTAGAACTTTTAGAAAAATGCAATTTTGTAATTGGAACGAGTGCAAATATTTCTGGAACTGGTTCATTTAGGAACCCACAAGAATGTTATCAAAATATCCGCGATTTTGATCTTTTCTTGGATGGTGGAACAATATCAAGTGAAGGTGAATCAACAATAATTGAATTTGAAGAAGGTAAATTAAAAATTCACAGAGAAGGAGTTTTAACACGAAGAGAGATCTTGAAAATACTTTGAATCTAATAATTACATGCGCCAGACATTTAGAAACAGAAACTAGGCAAGAATTAATGAGGATTTTAGAAAAATTAGGAGATTCAGAACCTACAATAATCATCACAAATATGTCAGGAATTTTAACTGCTGAAACAAAATTGGATCCAATAGAAGTTGTAAAAAAGATCAAAGAAATGCTACTAGATGAGCCATGGTGTATCAGGTATTGTCTAAGAATAATACCTATTCAAAAAATTACAGAAACTAAGATTGAGAGTATTGAAGAGGGAGTTACAGATTTAATCAAATTGATTTCTAATGGAGAGTCATATAGAATATCAATTGAGAAAAGAAATTCCAACATTTCAAGTCAAGAATTAATTTCTAGAATAGCAAAAAAAATTGAAAATAAAGTATCATTGGAATTTCCTGATAAAATTATATTAATTGAAATATTAGGAAATAAAACAGGAATTGCAATCGTTAAAAAAGAAGATATTTTGAGCGTAGAAAAAACTAAGAGAAGTATATCAGAGTAAAATTGCAGCTTTTTCTATCAATATATCTGCAAGAGGATTTTTTGATAAAACTGTAGTAAGTTGTGTATCAGTTATTTTAAAATATTTTTTTATGAATGAAGTATTATCTTTCGAAAATATTTTAACAGACATAAAATTCAATTCTTTGTAAAGTGCATCCAATATTTTTTTATTGCCAAGAGCAATCAATACAAAATTTTGTTTTGGTTTGATTCCAGTAGAGTTAATTGCAGAAGAAATTTGTGATGAAATAGCGAAGCGCATTAAAATATCCATTTCAAATTTATTTGAAAGTAAGATATCATTTTTATCAGAAGAAACAGATAATGAAATAATTTTTTTCAGATGATAATTATTTAGGATGAAATTACTAGATATTGCCTGAAGTTTAATGCCAGGAAATTGCTTTCGGAGTGTATCAAGATAAGTAACGTCAATTTGTTTTTGACCTTGAATTTCAATAACCTGAATTAATTTGGAGGAGACATTAAAAATTAGTCTTTTAGGTGAACCACCATGAATAACAGGAATTATACTCACTACATCGTCGTTTTTTATTTTAGTCATTTTTCCTTCCATAGCAGAAGAATCAACACCGTTAATTGCTATGAGTATATTTTCAATATCTAATTTAGGAGTGCTAACAGGTTTTAGTTCTAAGAGCAAATCAAGGAGTTCTTGAATAGAGATATCAAATTTATCAATTTTTAATGTATCAGTAAAAAATGACTTTTTTGCCCCTCCTACAAGTTTAATCATTATCATATATTGATCATCAACAATGTTAAAAATTAATTTTTTGTTTTATAATGTGATTTATTCTTCTGCATCTTCATTTGTTTCTGATTCAGATATTATTTCAATATCTTGTTCCTGAATGACATCGTCATCTTCAGAAATTTTTTCTTTCAAGGTATAATTTTCAAGTTTAGAAGATTCTATTTGAGATTGTTTTGTATTTTCTTCACGGATTTCTTTTTTAATAAATTTAGTAATATAACCTGCAATTTCATTTTTCAGTCCTTTTGAACGAATTATAGCTATTTGATCTAAGACTTTTTTATTATCAGCAAAATCTACGCCAAATTTTGGCTTGTGCTCATCCAATACTTCATAAGAAAGACGCTTAATTCTATCCACTCCTCGTGTAATGAACTAGGGTTTTTTATACCTATATTCGAAGGAATGATTTTGAATTTTCCTCTAATAATGAAGCCATTTCATCATATGATTTACCAAGTATTTTTGATGCACAGAATACAACACTTGGAATAAAACTGATTTGTCCAGATTTCATTTCAAAACACTTTGAAAACTTTACAGGACCATCAGTTTCAACAAGAATTTTTGTCTCAGATGTTTTAGATAATAACATCTGTTTGTCATTTGCATAAATCATAACAGGGCCATATGAAACAAAAAAATCCATGTCCATTGCTTTTTGAAGTTGTTTTTTACTTCCATCAAACCAATGAAGTAACGCATGTTTAGTATCATAAGAAGTCATTATAGAAAATATTTCATCAAGACTTTTACGTGAATGAATTGAAACCGGTTTTTGGAATTTTTCTGCAAGAGAAAGAAGAGTTTCAAAAAAATAAATTTGTCTTTTGTTGTCTTCAATAGATTTTACATATATTGGATCTAGTCCAATCTCTCCAATACCAGAAATATGTTGTTGATTTTCACTAATTAGATTTATCATCAATTCTAGATCATCATTTGTGCATTCCGGATGAATTCCAATAAAAGGTAGGATGAGTTTGCTTTTTTTTCCAATTTCCAAAGTTTTTTTAGAGGTTACAGTATCCATTGAGACACAACAAGCTTTGATTTTCATATTTTCCATGCCCTTAATTATATAATCCAAATCAGATTGATAATCTGGATCAGATAGATGAATATGAGAATCATATAACCAAGTCATTACTTCAACTTTCAAAATAGTCTGTATAAATCGATTCCTTAGTAATATTTTTTCACTCACAATCTTTTATCGGAAAAAAGAAAAGAGAAATCAGTGAAAGCATCAGAACTTGGTATTTCAGCAATGTATAGAATTTTAAAAAAAGCAGGTGCGGAGAGAGTCAGTGATGAATCAGCAGAAGAACTGAGAGGCATAATTGAAGAATTGGCTAACAATATTGCAAAAAGTGCAGTGGATATGGCCTCTCATGCGGGAAGAAAAACGATAAAAGCAGAAGATATCAAACTTGCTGCAAAACCATTTATTTAATTTTAATCTAAAGAGTTTAATTATTCATTTCATATTTTTCAAAACGGTGCGGTGGCAGAACGGTTATGCGTGAGCCTGCAAAGCTTATACAAAGGGGTTCGACTCCCTTCCTCACCTTTCAGTATTTTAAATCAATTCAACAACTACTTGTCCCTTCATCCAAGGATGTAATGTACAAAAATAATCATATGTTCCAATATTTTCAAAAATAAATGTAAATGATCCTTCAGGATCTAAATACCCACTATCAAAAAGCCCACTTGATTTATCATAATAACCAGAAGTTACACTATGAAATGCAGCATCTTCATTTACCCAAGTGACTGAATCATGTTGTTTTATTACAATTTTTGATGGAGTGTAACAAGAATCAGTTTTTTCACATCCTGGACGTGAAACTTTTGACGACATAACAACATCTCCTTTGAGGATTATTTTGGGTTCATCAACATGAGCAAAATTAGCATTTTGAGACAAGATTACAATTCCTAATGTTATTCCTACGATTATTACGATGAATGAGCCTGCTACTATTTTTTTTTTCTCCAAATTACATCACATATAGAACTGAGTTATTATGTAATTACCAAATTCTCTAAATATATAACATATTAGAAAAACCACTTGGCACAAAACGGTAATGGGTTATTAGAGTACATTCCAGGTTCGCATACTCTATTAACTCAAAAAAATTCTAGTATGCCTTTAGAAGGATTTTCAGAAAATGTCAGAGGAAGCATACAAGAGTATGCTGAAAATTCAAAGAGTGAGGTAGAAAAAGGCAATAATTTTCTTCAGTGGGTCCTTACACGAGTTTTTGAGGCTACAGAAGATGATGCAGCAGATGCAATTGTAGATGGCGCAAATGATCTTGGGATTGATGCATATCTTCCAGTAGATTTTTCAGATAATACTATTCGTCTATTTCAATCAAAATATGGAACATCTCATTCATTTGAAGCCATTGCCAAATTCAAAGAAGATGCAAAACGTTTACTTGAAAAAGATGTATCAAAAATGAGGCCTGAATTAGCACAGCTTGTTACAAAAATCAAGGAAAAGAATCTAAAAATAAAGTGCTGTTATGTGACAGATCAAAAAGTAGAGTATCAAGATGAACTAATCGAAATCATAGATATTGAAAAAATTATACAAAAATTATGGGAGCGAATAAAAAAACCGGCTGCTGGAAAAAGATCATCAATAAAATTAGAAAGAATGCTTAGACATGACAATACAATTCTCGGTATTTTGAAATTAAGAGAGCTGACAGAATTTGTCAGCAAAAATAAAGACTATGTTTTTGAATCAAACATTAGGCAATGGATGCAATTTAAAACAACGGTAAACAAGGGATTACGAGAAACACTTCAGAGCAATCCAGGAAAATTTTTCTATTATAATAATGGAATTACAATTGTAGTTAGTGATTTTGAAGAGTTGGGAGATAATATGATCGAACTCCATGCACCTCAAATTGTAAACGGTGCACAAACATCCAATTCAATTCTTGATCATTCAAAACGAACTAAAAATATGGATGGTTCTATGACAGTCACCATAATAAAAGCAGACGACGAGCAAGAACAAAATAACATTACAAAATATAGGAATTCACAAAATTCAGTTAGAGGAAAAGATCTTGTTTCATTAATGGATTTTCATAAATCTATTAAATCACAATTAAAAAATTGTGGATATTTTTATGAGATTCAAGCAGGATCGTTTGACACAAAATCAAAATCAAAACAATCAGAATATGAAGGAGATTCCATATACAATGAGTATCTTCCAGATAATCATAAAAAAGTAATTGTAGCAAAAGATGCCATTCAGGCTCTTGTAGCTGGAATTGAACAAAGACCTACGGAGGCATATAGTTCTCCAGCTCAATTTCTTCCAAGAGGAAGTAAATATGATGACATATTCAATGACAATCTAAAAGATGATTACAGAATTTTACTTTATCCATATCTTGTCAAAGAGTATGCAAAAAAAACATTAAAGTATGGAAAACAAGGTGGACATAAAACAAAAAGATATGCAACTTTGTTTTATGTTGGGGTTTATTTTAGAATTTTACATAAAAAAATCCTAGAAACTAGAGGAGATTTTAAAAGCGATGTAAGAAAAATGGAACCTATATTTCGTAGTTTTAAACTAAATTCTAGAATTTTAAAAATTGCAGATGTTGTCGTGACTAAATTTTTAGAAGATACTGTAGTAGATGATGAAATAGAATTAGCAAATACAAAACATAATTTCTTCTCACAACATGTTTGGAATGATGCAATGCTCAGAGTTGTAGATAAAAAAATAAGACAGGAAGAAGAAGAAATCCTAGTCTTGAAAAAACTTGCAAACAACTTGTTTTAGATTTTAAAATAGGTAGAAGCCTAACCAAGTAAAAATTTGCAGGAGGTTTACATTGGTCAGACTACCTACCTGGAATTCCTATAAACCAGTATTATTTAACATGATTTTTCAAATATATTCCTAAATCCAGAATCTTTTTTATATAGATTAAAGGAGCAGAATTACTTTGGGATCTAAAGAAAAATGTACAATTTGTAGTGACAAAATATCGCTACACTTCAATCCTATGGAAGAATGGGGAATTAAAGGTCCACTCTGTGGAAAATGTTATTCAAAAAAGATCGATAAACATTACGTGGGAGATCACGTTAGAGTAAATAAAGAAGAATAGAATTAGCCAGATTTTGAATATTTGTTAACATAAATACAATTCCATGCAAGTGGATCTTCTTTTACATTTTTTTCTTCAAGAAATACAATATCAGTGATTGTTTTTTTTCTTTTTAGTAAAGTCACCTGAAAACTAGAAAATTTTTTGCAATTACATTCATTGTATAAACACACATCATCGTCACCTTCATCATGATCCTCCGCAGCATGTCCACAATCACATAGTGCATCGTTTTTTACATCTTTACGCGATTTTTTAGTGTAAATACCTAATCGTAGATATGCTTCGCCACCGTGTCCTTTCTTGAATCGTTCATAATTTTCTGATTTTTGTAAAACCTTAAAAAAAGAGAAATTGGATTCCGGACGCTGAGAATCAGAACCAATTATGAACCAGTATTGATCGTCGATCTCAACAAATCTAATCTTTATTGACGAATCTAACCACCAATGTATTGTATCATGCCAAATAGTTGAAGCCTCTTTTCTATCAGCAAATAGAGGTACAACATTCATTCTAAGATCATAATAGCGATATGCAACGCCCATAAAATTATCAAACCACGGATTGGGAGATTGAGATGGCAATATAATAAAAATCAGGATAGAGTGTATTTATCTGATCTGAATGGTGGTTATACCCTTATATTTCAGTTTTATACTAACTACCGTATGGTTTCCTATAGAACAAGTATGCAAATTGTTGCAGATCTTTTGACTGTTACTGAACAGTCAGGTCAACAAGGTATCAAAACAACATCACTACTGACAAAGGCAAATCTATCACATTCCAGATTATCAAAATTTTTGGAAAATTTAACAGGTTCAGGATTAATCAATAAAATAGAATTTGATAATAAAAACACATTTGTGATAACTGAAAAAGGAAGACAGTATTTGGAATCTTACGCAAAATTTGCAAGCATTGCAGAATCCTTTGGATTAGAACTTTAAAATTTATTTTTTAGATCTTCTTTTTAGGTTATCTTTTTGTTTTTGCTTTCTTTCCTTATATGAGCTGTAAATGACAATTATACATATGCCTGCGATCGCGGCATAAAATAATGGAATAAGTGGCCGTTCTCGGATTTCTCCCGTAGCAGGTGTTATGAATGCTATAGGTATTGTAACAATGAGAAAAACAATAACGACTAGGAGATATTTATCCACATCTGATATGATTTACAAAACCATATATCTTTTTGATTTAAGCGATAATAGAAAAATCATGAGTAAGATTTTGGAATTAATAGGACTAGTCTTGATTGGAGTAATGATATTATCTTTTGTTGGGGCACTGGGTCCAAACAATATAGGATTGTCACCTTTGTTTTGGGGATGTGCAGGAGGAGCACTGTTGATAATTATCTATAGAAAGAGAAAAAGAAAAAAACAGGAAAAAGAAAGTTAGTTTGATTTCATATTATGTTATGAAATGATCAAATATGGATCAATCGACAGATCTATAAAGGAGAATTCAAGGTAATCATAGGGGAGCATGGTAAACGAAATGAAACAATGGTGGGAAGGTTTAGGAAAAGAATTAGAAATAGATATTGAAACTTTTGACGATTAAAAATATTTAAAAAAAATACATACAATTTTAAAAATTATTATAAGATAAGCCTCGGGTGGGCTCTGACCCCACGACCTAACGCTTACGAGGCGTTCGCTCTACCAGGCTGAGCTACCAAGGCACTTTTCGGTTATGCCATCAGAGTTAATAAAAAGCCTTTCCGAGTTGGATCAAATGAAGAAAACAATCTCTGGAATTAGAGGTGTATTTGGAGATGATTTTAATCTAAAAGACACATTGCAGTTTTGTAATAATTTTTCATCTTTAGTTGAAACTAAAAAGTGTGTAATAGGTAAAGATACAAGACCATCAGGAACAATGATCAAAGAAATAGCATCTGCGGCATTAATGAAAAATGGAATAAATGTATACAATTTAGAAACGGTGCCAACTCCAGTAGTTTTTCGTGAATCAAGAAAATATGGTGCAGGATTAGTGATCACTTCATCACATAATCCATTAGAATGGAATGGAATAAAATTCATCATAAATGGAAGAGGAATTAATGAAAAAGAATTACCAAAGATTATTGAAAATCAAGAAATTTTAAAATCAAAAATTGGAATTGAAGAACAAATCACATCATCGTATATTGAAGATGCAAAAGAACTCATAGGAAATATAGAAAATCAGCCAGAGATTGTTATTGATATAGGTGGAGGCGCTGCAAAAGAATTTGCTCCAAATTTGTTAAGACAGTTAGGATGTAAAGTGAAAGTAATTAATGAAAATATAAATAATTGCACTAGAGGTCCTGATCCAACTACAGATAGTTTATCAGATCTAATTGATGCAACATCTGAAAAAGGAATTGGATTTGCTTTTGATTTAGATGGAGATCGTCTAGTAGTTGTAAGAAAAGGAAAAAAACAAACGCCAGATGTAACATTAGGTTTAGGAGTTGTAAAAGCTTTGGAATTAGGATATAAACAATTTGTATTAAGTATTGACACAAGCGTTTCAGTTGAAAAATTCATCAAAGAGAAAGGAGGAAGTGTTCAGAGATCAAAAGTTGGAGAAGCAAATGTAATAGATTTAATGTTAAAAATAAATGCTCAAGCAGGTGGAGAAGGAAGCAGTGGTGGTTTTATTTTACCAGAATTTAATTATTGCAGAGAGGGAATCCTGACAAGTGGCCTTATAGCTTCAATGTTAGGAAATTCAAAGTTTAATGAGATATTAGATTTTATGGAAAGTTATGAACAACAAAGAGAGAAAATTAAAGTAGAATCTGTTTTTCATGATAAAGTTATGGAAGAAGTCTCAAATAGATTTACAAAAGAGTATTCAGAAGTTATCACTCAAGACGGGGTTAAAGGAATAATAGATGAAGACAGTTGGGTTTTGATTAGAAAATCAAATACAGAAGACATCATAAGAGTTTCAGCAGAATCAAACAATGTAGATAAATGTAAGAAAATTGTGAAAAACACATTGGAATTAGTGAAGCAATGTTATGACCACATTAGATGAATCAACAATAATCAAAATTTTTCAAAAGAAATTAGGAAATAAAAAATTCATTTCAGAAGATGTGGAGGTTTTTAAAATTGGTAAAACGAAAATCATAGTAAAAGTAGATACATTTGTTCAGAGTACAGATATGCCTCCAAAAATGAGAATGTATGATGCTGCAAGAAAGAGCATCATAGCATGCATAAGTGATTTTGCTGCAAAGGGAGTCAAGCCTCAATATGGAATGATTTCATTAAATTTACCAAAGTTGATTTCACGTGTAAAAATCAATGAGATATCAAAAGGATTCAGACATGTATCTAATGAATTCAACATTAGAATTTTAGGGGGTGATACAAACGAAGGAAAAGAAATTGTAATCAACGTATCCATGTTTGGAACAACGGATAAGATAGTCAAAAGAAAAGGAGCAAAAATAGGAGACATGGTATTCGTAACAGGTCCATTTGGATATACGGCATTAGGTCTTAAGATGTTACTTAGAAAAAAGAAAAACAAGGATAATTTTGTTAAAAAGGCAATCAATTCAGTTATCAATCCGAGTCCAAAATTAGATTTTGGAGTAAGAAACAGAAATTATTTTACATCATCAATGGATTCTAGTGATGGTCTTTCCACTACATTAAATGAAATGGCAAATCAGAGCAAATGTAAATTTATCATAAATAACATTCCAACTGGAAAAGATCTATTAGAATTTGCCAAATTACACAAAATAGATCCAAATGATCTAGTATTTCATGGAGGTGAAGAATACGAATTTGTATTTACTGCTTCAAAAAAATATAAATCATTAATTAAAAAAAATGCATCAATATTAAAAACACCAATAATTGAAATTGGTTATGTTACTAAAGGTAAAGGAGTATTTCTTGAAAAACAAGAAAAATTTATCCCTTTGAAAGATTTAGGTTGGCATCACTTTAGAAAATAAATTATTCATTAGAGTAAAAATCGTGTTCTACTTTTTGAACTATATTAAAAATTGATTCAGCTGGCAAACCAGAAACACAATCATTAGTCCACATTTCATCAAGATACATCAATCTGTTCATATCAGATGCAGGTAGTTGATCTAGTTGAAAATCAGGATATGAAACATGTATTTGGAATCCCTCTTTGGCAATTTTTTCACATTTTTCTTCTAATGCAATTACAGGTGAAATATTGTTAGGTGTTAGAAATTCGAAAACCAGTGAACCAATTAATGCTGATGCGATTGCAATACCTACCGCAAGCCAAAGGATTGACCCCATACAAGAACAAGTGAAACAGGGTATTTGAGCAATAATGAATAATCCAACATGCCCAAAATAAGGCAGGTTTAGAAAATCAATGTTTTTTAAACCCTTTAAAATGTGAGTAGACATTGTCAGAAATCGAAGCTGAGATTGAAGTAGAATCCCCAGTTGAAGAGAAAGAACTTGAGGAAATTCAAACAAAATCCAGACCAGAAACAAAGACAGAAGGTCCGGAAAAATGGGGAATTGCTCATATTTACAGTAGTTATAACAATACAATCATTCACATGACTGATCTCACAGGGGGAGAAACTGTTTCCATTAGTTCAGGTGGAGTTCATGTTAATGCAGATAGATACGAATCATCTCCTTTTGCTGCAATGAAAGCTGCAAATGCAGTAGTAGAGGTTGCACATACAAAAGGGTTTACAGGATTTCATATCAGAGTACGAGCTGTTGGAGGAGTAGGCTCTAGAGTACCAGGTCCAGGTGCACAAGCTGCAATCAGAGCTTTGGCAAGAGGTGGATTTAAAATTGGAAGAATAGATGATGTAACGCCAATTCCTCATGACACCACCAGAAAGAAGGGTGGAAAAAGAGGAAGAAGGGTCTAGTCCAATATTTTAATTTTGATGTTACAACCTTTAGATTTAAAATAATCAGTCATAAATTGGGTAAATTTTTGAGATTGATTGTTCAATTGGTATTTGTTTAACATATCTGCAAATTTTTCTTCAATTCCATTTTGCAGGTTGGGTTTAAAAGACAATTTGAAAAAAATCCATCCAAATTTTGAAGATGGTTCACTAAGTGCATATCCATTAGAACTACCAACTAAGGTCTCCATATGAGATAGTGTTTTTTTTATAACTAGTAAATCATCGCCATAATTTTTTGTGCTTATTTCAAAAACAGTATTCACTATTCTTCACTATCATCTGATGAATGACTACTTAATTTATCAGACAGAGATACAAACTTTCCATCTTGTTCAATATTGATCTTAGTTTCCATCCTTATGTTAAGACCTATTGATCTAAATAACGTCAACAATTTTCCACCGTCAATATTTTCAGTAATTTCTCCAGATGTAATTAGTTCAGCTAATTTTTCTACAACCGTTTTTGTATCATTTGTAAATTGTAATTCAGCATTTCTTAAAACTTCTAGACCTCTAAATCCTAGATGTTCAACAAGAATGTCTCTAGGATGTTTTGTTTCTTTTGGCGGTAAATTGTTTGTGGATTTTTCTATTTCTTGCCGAGTGGAAATATTTTGTTGCATTTCTGCAAGTCTTTTTGCCTTTAATCTTTCAAGTTCAGAGTCTTCGTTACTCAACCTTTTATCACACCTATAGGCACCAATTTTGCTACTTTAGTGGCTATTCCTAGATTATGAGAAACATTGACTACAGCATCAACGTCCTTGTATGCTTGAGGAGTTTCTTCCACAACTCCATCACGCGTTAATGCCTTGATAAATATGCCCTTATCACTAAGTGATTTTCTAACATTGTCTTCCGTGAAATCTCTTCTAGCTTTTGATCTAGACATTGTTCTACCAGCACCGTGGGCAGTAGAACCAAAGCTCAAATCCATGGAATTTGGTTGTCCAAGTAATATCCAGCTAGCAGTTCCCATTGAACCTGGAATAAAAACAGGCTGTCCAAGATCTCTGTATTTTAATGGAACTTCATCCCGATTTGCAGGAAATGCACGTGTTGCCCCTTTTCTATGAACTACAAGTTTTCTTTCCTTGCCTTCAACCTTGTGTTTTTCAACTTTAGCAATATTGTGAGCAACGTCATAAACTAAATTCATATCAAGATCAGATTCTGTTTGATTGAAAACTCGTTCAAAAGATTTTCTCGTCCAATGAGTAATCATTTGTCGATTACTCCATGCAAAATTTAATGCGGCAAACATTGCTTTTCTATATGATTCACCTTCCTCAGATGTATTTGGAACACATGCGAGTTCTCTGTCTGCTAAATGAATATCATATTTTTCCATAGATTGTTCAGATATCCTCAAATAATCACTACAGACTTGATGACCAAAACCACGAGAACCACAATGAATTAAAATTGTAATAGTTCCTTCTTTAATTCCCATTCTTTTCGCTGCTTCTTCATCATGAATTTCAGATACTTTTTGTACTTCAAGAAAATGATTTCCTGATCCCAGACTTCCCAATTGAGGTGCACCTCTTTGTCTTGCCTTATCTGAAACTTTATTTGGATCAGCATTTTTTATTTGTCCATTTTCTTCACAAACATCTGCATCGTGTGATGAACCATATCCATTATCAATTGCCCAGTCTACACCTCGTACAAGAACTTCGTCAAGTTGAGAGTGACTTAGCCTTACTGCCCCTTTGGAGCCAACACCGGATGGAATTGAACTAAAAAGATCAGTTACAAGTTCTTTTAGTTTTGCACGAACATCTTTTTCAGTTAAATTTGAACGAAGTAATCTAACACCACAGTTGATATCATATCCTACACCACCAGGACTAATCATACCTTCTTCAGCATCCATTGCTGCCACACCACCTACAGGAAATCCATATCCTTCATGACCATCAGGTAAAACTACGCTATGACCCACAATTCCAGGTATAGTTGCAACATTTTTTGCCTGCATAATAGTTCTATCTGTTAACATTTTTTGTAATAATTCTTCATCAGCATAGATCTTTACGGGAACTTTCATTCCGAGATTTGAATCGGCCTCAATAAGATACTGATTTTCTCCGATTTTTTTAGGAGTTGTAGTAGACATAAGGAATGGTAAAATTTTACCTCAAGCCAATTTAAATCATAAGTAGATTTATTTTCGATGTTTTAAGAGAGTAATCAGTGGCAATTTTACCGATAGATAGTGGGCGTTACGGTACTAAAGAAATGATGGATATTTTTAGTGAGCAAAAAAAAGTAAACTATCAATTAGAAATTGAAGGTGCAGCTGCATTATCACAAAGTGAGATTGGAGTTATTCCAAAAACAGCAGGCAAAGCAATTCACAATGCTGCAATGTCAGGAAAAATTACTGTAAAAAGAATTAAAGAATTAGAAGCAAAAAGTGATCATGATACAGCTGCACTAGTCGAATCATTAAGTGAAAAATGTACGAAAGATGCAAGACCGTGGATTCATTATGGATTAACAAGTAATGATTTGGTAGATACTAGTAATTCTATGCAAATGAGAGATGCATTGCAAATTATTGAACCTAAAGTCGCAAAAATGGCATTACTGTTAGCAAAAAGATCAATTCAACACGGTAAAATTCCTGCAGTAGGTAGAACTCATGGCCAACATGCCAGCATAATATCATTCGGATTAAAATTTGCAAATTGGGCAGCAGAGATGGCAAGACATGTAGAAAGAATTGAAGAAATCAAGAAAAGAGTTTTGATTTGCAAAACACTTGGAGTTGTTGGAACAGGATCAATGATGGGAGTAAAATCACTTGAAGTTCAAAAACGAGTTGCAAAACGGTTAAATCTTTTTCCAGCAGATGTAACTACACAAATAGTTCCCAGAGAAAGATATGCAGAATACGTATTTGAGTTAGCACTGATTGGCGCAACTTTAGATAAAATTGCAGTTGAAATTAGAAATTTACAAAGAACTGAAATCGGGGAAGTTGCTGAACAATTCAAGAAAGGTCAGATGGGAAGTAGTGCAGTTCCAGTAAAGAGAAATCCCATTAAAAGTGAAAGAGTTTCGTCTTTATCCAAAATATTACGTAGTCAAATAGCAATAACTTTTGAAAATATTCCATTATGGCACGAACGAGATCTTTCAAATTCAGCAAATGAGAGATTTGTACTCCCCACGGCAGCCATTCTAGTGGATGAAATGTTAGAAACCATGATTAAAATAATTTCAAATCTAATAGTAAATGAGAAAAAAATTATAGATAATTTGTACATTACAAAGGGACAGATATTTGCAGAATTTGTTTTGGAGGCATTAATTAAAAAAGGAGTTCCAAGATTTATTGCATACAGAGACGTACAAAGAGTTGCATTTGAGGCAAAAGATAAAGAGATTCAATATATTGATGCAATTAAAAATGATAAAGCATTTTCAACAAAACTTACAAAAAAAGAAATTGATTCAATATTTTCTCCAGAAAAACATCTTGGAGCATCTCCATTAATTATAAGCAATGTTAACAAATTGGTTCAAGAAACGGTTAAAAAATTTATTTAGATTTTAACAATGCTTTGTGGATTTTAGAACCGTATTGTAGAGCTTTTTTTCTTTTTGTATATGAAATTTCAGGGACACCAACATCACTTGCTAATTTTCGTATAATGTGTTTCCTGAGTAGATCTTCAGAATCGTGAATTTTTTCAGATATAGGAATAGTTTTAGCAAATTCTATAAAATCAGAAGATAATAAAGGCTGAACGATTCTAACACCAAATTCAGATGCAATTTGATTAACTGCCTTCATCATTTTAATTTCATTATCTAGTTTTGAATTCATAACTTCAATAATCTTTGACTCTCCTTCAGATATAGCCACTCTATAGGCATTATACCCACAGAATAATTCATCAATTCCATTTGCAGTTACAACAATATTAATTCCTAAACTTTTTGCTAGTTTTGATACATAGTAAAATGCAATGCAATTTTCATTCCAAGAGAGATTATCTGTTTTTATTGTTTGTTTGACTTTGAGGGCTATATCTTGAAAAGTATGAGAATCAATTTCTAAAACATTATGAACGAATTTCAACTGTAGATTAACTTCTTTTGCAAATAATACGTCATGAGATTCTGGAAAACCAATAGTCAGCAAAGTTACATCATATCCTAGATCTGAACAAATTTTAGAGATCAGTGTACTGTCAACGCCCCCAGAAAATGCAATGCCTATTTTCTTTTCCACTATGTTTTCTTTAATAGAATTTACAATTTTATCAAGTAGTTCTTTTTTCATTTTATTCACTAATTATCAGGTCATTTACAATACGAAGCAATTATGATTAATCTCATCATCTAGCTATTAATTTAGTATTTTAAATATAAAATCATGATGAGATTATCGTCGGAATCCATAGATCATGAATTAAAAAACCTGAAAGGATGGATGGTTGTAAATAATAAGTTACACAAAGAATTTGAATTTGATGACTTTAATCAGGCATTTGGATTTATGACAAGGGCTGCAATGCACATAGAAAAAATGAATCATCACCCTGAATGGTTTAACGTCTATAACAAAATAGTGGTAGATTTAACAACTCATGATGCTGGAGGAATCACTCAAAATGATATCAATCTGGCTAAAATTCTAAATTCACTAGAATAATTTCAAATTACTGAATAAAATAATTTTTCAATTTTATGTGTTACAGAATTTATATACAGAGCTGAGCAAGTTGACTTCAAATGGCATCAAGTCCCACAATTCTAGATTCAGATTTTAAATATATTGACAAAAAAGGAAATCTACTGAGAACGAGAACTGAATTGACAATAGCACAAATGCTTTCATTTCTTGATGAAGATTATGAATATGATTATAAATTATCATTGAAAAATGGAAGTTCTGTAACTGTTGATTTTAAAACAAAGAAGGGTTTGATTGAAGTAATTGATAATGAAGAGGATATAAAAAAATATAATCAAATCAAAGAGGATCTAACTGAAGAAAAAGTGATGGCCATAGGACATCCGAAATACACCGCACAAATTAAAGAATTACAAGACTTGGTATTCTATGATAAGACACCTCAGACAGGATCAATATTTCTAGAAGACCCATCATTTTCATTTGATTATGCACATATTCTTCCTCTAGTAGAGAAATGTTCCATTCTACATGGACATACATCTTCAGTAATGGTTGAATTGGTTGGACAAATGAAAGATAATTTATTGGTAGATTTTGGAATAGCAAAAAAAATTATAAAAGAAGTAGTTACAGTATTTGATCATAAATTTTTCATTAATAGAAAATATCTAAAAAAAGAAGATGATTCTCACTATCAGATTCAATTTGATGGGCCAAAAGGAATGTTTGATATTCAAGTTCCAAAAGATACAGCATATCTCTTAGAAGGAGAAGCTACTGTTGAAAATCTTTCAAGTGAGATAATCAAACTACTTGCTCCAAAATTACCTCAAAATGTAGAAGCTGTTGGGGTTTACATTTACGAAGGATACAACAAAGGTTCTCACATTATTTCAAATATTTCAAGATAGTTAAGAGATGGAACCAAAAATTGCGGAAAAAGCTTGGAATCCAGAATTAGAAAAAGAGATTCTCAAACAATGGGTGAATGAAAAAATTTATGAATTTGTACTAAAGGAAGAGAATTTTACAATAGATACACCGCCACCCTATCCATCAGGCAGACCATGGCACATAGGTGCAGCAGCACATTATTCTCAAATTGATATGATAGCACGTACTGCAAGAATGGCAGGAAAGAATGTGTATTTTCCAATAGGAATTGATAGAAATGGTCTTCCTGTGGAGATGTACACAGAGAAAAAACACAACATTAGAATGCGTGAAACTGAAAGAGGTGAATTTCTAAAATTATGCAGAGCAGCATTAGATGATTTAGAAGATGAAATGATACTAATAATGAAGAGTTTAGGAATTAGTGGAGATTTTTCGAATTACTATAGAACAGATTCTGAAGAATATAGAACATTAACGCAATCTACATTTATTGAACTGTGGAAAAAAGGGCAAGTATATCTTGCAAATAGACCAAATAATTATGATTGGGTTTCAGGTACAACTATTGCAGATGCAGAAATTACATACGAAGATTTACCAAGCAAACTAGTCTACATGAAATTTCAGATTAAGGGTATGGATAAAGATATAATCATTGCGAGTACCAGACCAGAACTTCTTTGTGCATGTAAAACTGTAATTGTAAATCCAGAAGATGAAAGATATTCAAAATATATTGGAAAAAAAGTGATTGTGCCGATTACAAATGTAGAAGTTGAACTAAAAACACATCATTCAGCTCATCAAGAATTTGGTTCTGGTGCAGTTATGGTGTGTAGTTACGGAGATCAAAATGATGTGGCATTGTTTAGAGAATTGGAATTAGAAGAAATTGTTGCAATTGGATTAGATGGAAAAATGACAGAAGCTGCAGGGGATTATGTTGGATTGAAGCCGAAACAAGCACGAGTAAAAATTATTGAAGATTTAGAAAATAAAGGATTAGTAGAAAAAATTGAAGATGTAATTCATAGAACTCCAGTATCTGAACGAAGTAAAAATCCAATTGAAATAATCCCGATGGAAGAATATTATCTAAAACAAAAAGAATCAATTGAGAAGATGAAAAAACTAGGACAAGAAATCACATTTTATCCTGCCATGCATAAACAGATCTTGATGAATTGGTTAGAATCCATCAATATTGATTGGCCAATATCAAGAAGAAGATACTATGGTACTGAAATTCCTATATGGTACTGCAAAAATTGTTCTGAACCTCACGTTCCTGAGCCTGGAAAATATTACAAACCATGGGTAGAAAAGTGTCCTATTAACAAGTGTCCCAAGTGTGGAACTACTGAATTTGTAGGTGAAGAGAGAACGTTTGATACGTGGATGGATTCTAGTGTTTCACCTCTTTTTATTAGTAAATTCAACAAAGACCAAGAATTTTTCAATAAAGTATACCCTACAACAATTCGTCCTCAAGCAAAAGATATTGTGAGAACTTGGTTATACTATACACTTCTAAGATGTGAACAACTTACGGGAAAGAAACCATGGTCAGAAGCATGGGTTATGGGGTACGGTCTTGATGAAAAAGGAATGAAAATGAGTAAGAGTAAAGGCAATGCAATTGATCCTTTACCAGTAATTGAACAATTCGGAGCTGACACTTTCAGATTTTGGAGTGCTAGTGAAATTAATCATGGATATGATTTTAGATGCAATGAACAAAAAATTGAATCAACAAAAAAGTTTCTCAGCAAACTATGGAATGTTTCTAGATTTTTATCTAGTTTCCCCATAATTGAATCAGGAATTACAACAGCCACGGATAAATGGATATTAAATGAGCTAGATAATCTAATCAAAGAATGTAAAAAAGGATATGATGAATATAATTTCTTCATTCCTGCAATTGCAATTAGAGAGTTTACTTGGAATCTTTTTGCTGCACATTACATTGAAATGGTTAAAGCAAGAGCTTATGGAATTGGTTTTACAGATGAAGAAAGAGATGGTGCTATATATACACTACATAAAACATTATCAACTATTTTAAAATTATTAGCACCAATTACACCATTTATCACCGAGTATCTTTGGAAAACGTTGTATTCATCAGAGAGTATTCACAAACAACATCAGGTAGAAACAGAATCAGAGTACAATCAAAGTAAAATTACAAAAGAAATAACAGAATTTAATTCCAAAGTATGGAATGAAAAAAAGACAAAAAATCTTTCATTAAAAGATTCAATCACAATAACAATTCCAGACAGTTTAGAGTCTTTCAAAAAGGACTTGAAATCAATGCATAATTTAACTGATAATTGAGCCTAAATTACACATGTATGATCTATTTGTAATGAAATATTGAATTTTAGATACAAATTCGGTGTCTTCAATTAATCATACTAATTAAAATAACATTTGAGTTTATTTTAAAAATTATCCAAATTATAATTAAAAAATTGCAGATAACTAATTCACATTTGACTAGTTTTTTGATTTCTTAATTAAATTTATAAAATATTTGTGTAAAGAAACATCTTTTGTTAATTCAGGATGGAATGCAACACCTATTACATTGCCTTTTTTTACAGCAATTATTTTTTCATTAAATTTTGCTAAAATCTCTACACCAGAACCAACATCAGAAACAGATGGGGCTCTAATAAAAACACCATTAAATTTTGGAATGTTAATAGAATTCATAGAAATATCTGCTTCAAATGATTCTTTTTGTCTTCCAAAAGAATTTCTCTCTAGCTTAATGTCAAGCAAATCTAAAAGAGGTTGATCCGTTTTTCCAACAACACGATCATTAGCTGTCTTTGAGAGCATAATCATACCTGCACATATTCCCAATACAGGCATTCCATGTTCAATTTTTTCTTTTATTATCTTAAGAGAACTATTTACAAGAGAGAGCTGACCGATTGTAGTGCTTTCCCCCCCAGGAATAATTAGACCGTCGAGTTTGGAAACATCTTCAGCAGTTTTAACACCTACAACTGTTCCTTCTATGCCTAATTCTTTTAGTGCAGTCTTGGTAGATGTAATATTTTCATGCACGTCACCTTGAATTGCTAAAACTCCAACAGTAAGACTCATGCTGAACTTCCACGCTCTTGCATTCGTAATTCCAGAGTCTTAACATCTAATCCCAACATCGATTGTCTTTCATCAATCATTTTTTGTGCCTCTTTTACTTTTTCTGATTCATTCCAGAAAGTGGTTGCCAATACAATAGCTCTTGCTCTTTCTTTAGCATCATCTGCATTAAATATTCCAGATCCTACAAATATTCCATCACATCCAAGAGACATTAAATATGCAGCGTCAGCAGGGGTTGCAATTCCTCCTGCGGCAAAATTAACAACAGGTAATCTTCCAAGTTTTGCAGTTTCTTCAACTAGATCATATGATACTTTGAATTCTCTTGCCATTCTAATTAGAACCTGATTATCACCAGAATCATAAACTGCTTTTATTGATCTTAATTCATCATTTACTTTTTTGATATGAGTTACTGCCTCTGCAACATTTCCAGTACCAGGTTCTCCTTTAGTTCTGATCATTGCAGCTCCTTCTTCGATTCTTCGTAATGCTTCAGATAACGATCTTGCTCCATTAACAAAAGGAGTTGTAAAATCCCACTTCCAAACGTGATGATTTTCATCCGCTGGTGTCAAAACTTCTGATTCATCTATCATATCCACATTAGTTTCTTCAAGAACTTTTGCTTCATAGACATGACCTATTCTACATTTTGCCATTACTGGGATTGTTACTGAATCCATAATATCTTCAATAATTCTAATACTTGCAGTTCGTGCAACTCCACCTGCTTTTCTTACATCAGATGGTAGTTTATCTAAAACCATAACAGACACAGCTCCTGCATCTTCTGCGATTTGAGCTTGTTCTACTGTAGTAACATCCATTATTACGCCGTTTTTTAGCATATGAGCAAAACCGCGTTTCAAAGTGGATGTTCCACGTAAAATATTACCAGATTCAGATTTGTCTTTAATTATTCCTTTTGCATCAGTTCTTTCGCCCGAAAGTGGAAGCATGTTCAGAGTTTTATCGGAGACTATTTGTACCTATTCACTAATTTGTTCTGCGATTTTATCAAGTTGAGATCCTACCATAGAAATTATTGGAGGTATGAATTTATCAGTTGCATTTTGTTCTGGCCAGTTAATTTGATTAACTCTTCCATTTAGAGTAATTTTGATATTTGATTTTTGAAAATCAGTCACATTATCACGTATCGGAAATGATTCAGATGGAATCGAGATAAATCCAGTTTCTTTAATCAGTGCTTTTAATTTACGAAGTGTCTGATCATCCAAATGTGATTTAACATCGGGTTTTGGGTAACTATCTTCAGTCACAGTATATTTTATTTCTCCATTATTTTTTATTAATAGAATTTCAGTTTTTTGTGCTCCAATTCTTTCCGTTACACCAAAAGATATTTTTTTTAATTGGTGTTTTGTATATTCAATTTCAATTACATCATTTGGATTAGCTGCAGAGTATGGGATATCGGATCTTGTGATTAATGGAATAGCAATTAAAATTGCAATGATGGCAGGAATTGCGGCTATTACTAAAACAATTGGTTTTACCATGATTTACCTTAACGGTTGTAGATCAAGGTTAATCGCAAATAAATCTTAGTTAAAATAACTTAAAATTCTAGTCCATTTCATTCTTGTTCGTGGGGTCGTAGCCTAGCCTGGTAGGGCGACAGTGTATACGATAGATCACCGCTAAGGGCTCCAAAGGTAAACTAAGCTAAACTGACTCACGGATGATGTAAGTTTGGAGCTGTAGTGACCCGTAGGTCGCCGGTTCAATTCCGGTCGGCCCCACGTTAGAATATTATTTATTTCTCAAAACATTTAGTGCAGAACCAGCTTTGAACCATTCTATATGAGATTTATTATAAGAATGATTAAGAGAAATTTCATCTTTTGTTCCATCTTTGTGTTTAATAATACACCTAACTGGTTTTTGCGGTTCTAGATCATTCAATCCAATAAGACTGATTCTATCATATTCTTGGATCTTATCATAATCATCAAAATTACTAAAAGTCAATGCTAGGATTCCTTGTTTTTTCAAGTTTGTTTCATGTATTCTGGCAAAACTTTTTGTAATAACAGCAGCACATCCCAAATACCTTGGAGTCATTGCAGCGTGTTCTCTACTACTCCCCTCACCATAATTATTATCACCGATGATTACCCATCTCATTCCTTTTTCTTTATACTGTCTTGCAATTTTTGAAAAAGATTCAAGTTGGCCGTTTAAGAGATTATTTCCTTTACCAATTTCATCATTAAATGCATTAACAGCACCTAAGAGCATATTATCACTGAGGTTATCAATATGGCCTCGAAGGGATAACCAGGCACCAGCAGGAGAGATATGATCTGTAGTACATTTTCCTTTTGCTTTAACCATTATTGGGATATCTTCAAAGTCGGCTCCATTCCATATGGAAAATGGTTCTAAACGTTGTAATCGTTTACTATTAGGATCAATTATCACTTCAATATTGCTTGAATTATCAGGTGGTGAAACAAAAATTCCTACAGGTATCATAAATCCATCTTTTGGGACTTCTGGTGCAGGTTTTGGTGGTTCAAGTTTGAATTTTGTTCCATCTGCTGCAGTCAACTCATCTTTTAGAGGATTAAATGAAAGTCTACCTCCTAAAGCAAGTGCGATAATCATTTCAGGACTGCCAATAAAATTTAGAGTGTTTCTGTGACCATCATTACGACCTGGGAAATTTCGGTTAAAAGTAGTTACAATTGTATTTTTTTCATCATTTTCTAATTCAGGTCTTTTCCATTGACCAATACATGGACCACATGCATTTGCTAATACTGTAGCTCCAATTTCTTTTAGTGAATGCATTTGTCCATCTCTTTCAATTGTACTTCTGATCTGTTCTGAACCAGGTGTGATTAGTAAAGGAATTTTTGATTTAATGCCTTTTAATTTTGCTTGCTCAGCTAAACTTGCTGCTCTTGACATATCTTCATAAGATGAATTTGTACAACTTCCAATGAGTGCAACAGATATTGAATCGATGTATTGATTAGATTTCACATCATCAGCTAAATCAGATATTGGTCTTGCAAGATCAGGAGTATGTGGTCCAACAATATGAGGTTCCAATGTTGAAAGATTAATTTCAATAATTTTATCAAAGAATTTTTCTGGATTAGATTCTATTTCAGGATCTGCCACAAGTAATTCTTTGTTCTGATTTGCAAGTTCAGCGATTTTTTCTCTGTTTGTAGATTTTAGATAAGTTTCCATTCTTTGATCATATGGAAATACAGAACATGTTGCACCTACTTCTGCACCCATGTTGGTAATAGTAGCTTTACCAGTACAGCTAATAGTATTTGTTCCAGGTCCAAAATATTCAATAATAGAATTTGTTCCTCCTGAAACTGTTAGTTCTTCAGCTACTTTGAGTATGATGTCTTTTGGTGCGGTCCATCCGTTTAATTTTCCAGTTAGTTTTACACCGATTCTTTTAGGATAAAGTAATTCCCATGGCATTCCAGCCATCGTTTCTGCTGCGTCTAATCCACCTACTCCAACAGCAATCATTCCCAAACCACCCGCATTGGGAGTATGAGAATCAGTGCCAATCATTAATCCACCGGGAAATGCATAATTTTCAAGAACAACTTGATGGATAATTCCTGCACCAGGTTTCCAAAAACCACATCCGTATTTACTAGAAGCAGATTGTAGAAACTTGAAAACCTCACTATTTTCATCAAGAGCTATTTTCATGTCAGTGTCACCTTCTACTTGAGCTCGAATCAGATGATCACAATGAACCGTTGTTGGCAAAGCTGTTTGTTTAAGTTCTGCTTGCATAAATTGCAACATCACCATTTGTCCAGTTACATCCTGTAATGCTACTCTATCAGGAATAAGGAATACATAGTTTTTACCTCCATCAAGGTTTTTGTCGCTGACTTGATCAAAATGTCCAGCCAATATTTTTTCAGTGAGTGTTAATGGTCTCCCAATCACTTTTCGATATTTTTGAATATTTTCTTGTAATTTTTTGTAAACATGAGCTACTAATTCTGGAGTAGTACCTATTTCCACATCATTCGGTTAATTTAACCGGAATTTAATATTTGCAATTCAAAAATTGTAATAAATATTGTGATAGGCGTGTTAATTTCTTAACAATTATAAACCAAAAGCGTCTTAATAATTGATTGTTGAGGAGTTACAAATATTCTAAATCGAGGTGTTTAGATGGTCAATAAGGGTTTTCCAAAATTTGGAATGTCACAAGCAGGTGCATATGTTGCTGCTCTAAAAAATTATAATTTACCAGATTTCATTCTAGTATTAATTGCAAAAGAATGTAAATCAGAACTTCTAGAAAGAGGAAGAATAGATGATAGATTACAAAGTATGAACGATGATGCTTTAGAACTTTTACACAAGGTATTTGTCGGGTGTGAAGAAGATATCGCAGGAAAATATGCCCAGTACAGATTCTATGCATATGTGTCTAGCATGTATCATAAATGTGAGGTGTTAGTAAATGAAATAATTCCAGGGGCAAGTGGAACAAATCATAAAGTTTCTGTGGCTGTAAAAAATAATGGAATGTACATTGCAGTTGCACATAACAAAGCAATTGGAAATCCTGTAAACAAAAAAGAAACCATACGATTCTATGAAATAGTGGATGACATTAAGAAAGGAGATCATGGAACTATGTTGAGTGATGCAATTTATGGTTCTTCAGCAGGATTTAGAGGTGATGCACTAGTTGAGCTTGAAAACTTGAGCAAATCCAGAATACGTGATACTGAAAATAAACTTGATTTCAAGACTGCAAATTTTGAAAATAATATTTATTCAGTGACAAAGTGCTAATTCCAATCTACAGAAAATTTATTTCACATTATTCATACATCTAGATTTTATTTTTTTTAATCTTAGATGTGTCAATTGTAAGAAACATTGGTTTTCCTTCTGTTTTTTCAAAGTTTGCCCCATATTGTTCAAAATGTAATTGATCGTAGAAATGTTTGGTCCAAATATCATGAACATCTCCAATGAATTTTTTGTGTCCTGATGCTCGTAAAAGCTCATGTGCCAATACATGAGAAACAGTAGTACAATTTTTTTCTGCAAGAAATAATGTATCAGAAGGATCTTTTGGAGGTTGCCACCAAACCATACCAAAGTTTTCAGCATGATATCCTTCACATGTGCAATCAGTCCAAAACGGTTTAAAATGACAAAGATAGAAATGATAAATTTGTGTTCCTCTTTGTTCATGATCTCTAAGGAGCGTAGGTGTATCTAATTTTTGAAGTATGCTTCTTGGTTTTGTAATTAATTCATCACATTGAATTTCAAAGTCTTTACCAAATTTTTCTTTGATCCAAACTTTGTAAAAATTTCCCATTTGTTTTACATATTCAAATTCTAGTTTACGTTTTTCACGATCCTCTTCTTTTACAACAAAAATAAAATGTAAAATCATGATACGAAAAAAGAGTGTTTATGATTGGCCTTCTATACCCATGAGGGTTAGTGTTGAACGAATCTTCTCAATTTTCCTGATTTTCCAAGTAATTGTTTCTCTTAGTTTTTCAACAGTATCAGATTCAATCTTGGCCAAAATATCATATGCTCCGAAAGTACCATGAACTTCCTTCACACCGTCTAGACCCTTAAGTTGCTGTATGATAGCCTCTTCAGAACCTAGTTCACAGTTTATTAAAACATAAGCTGTTGCCATGTATTCATTAAACGAATCGACTATATCAATAAACCGATTATGCCGAATTTAGTTTTGAGAAATAACAATAATAGCATCCCAAATATGCTTTGGGACAGGCATTACAGATAATCTAGAAATACGAATAAGTTCCCAATTTTGAAATTTTTTATGTTTTTTTATCTCATGTAAAGTGATTGGTCGTTTTAATGATTTTTTATATTTAACATCAACTACAATGAATCGTTTATTATCTTCTTTTGGATTAGGGTATGGTTCTGAAATTACTTCCATAATACCAACTGCTTGTCTCTCATCACCAGTGTGATAAAATAAAACAAGATCACCATCTTTCATTTCTCGCATATGTTTTAGTGCTAAATTATTATGAACACCATCCCAAACTGTTTTTTTATCTTTTTTTAGAGTTTCAAAATTATATCCTCTAGGTCCATCGGGTTCTTGTTTGGCTAACCAATAATTTATCATTTTCATAGTTCATATCATTGTGGGATGTTTTATGTTTTTGAAAATTTGTAAATGTTCCCCGGTTCTGACTCGCGCAAGATCATTGGTAATTTTAGCCAAAACCTCCTTGGGTTTTCTAACCGGGGTTGCCCATATTGTAGCACACCTGGGTGAATTAGAAATCATTGGTATCAATACGATCAGCATCATCCTAATCCGTCTGTGTGCCTGCTCTTGGGCGTTTAAGTATAGATTTAGCTATGCTAAAAACCATTGATCTACAACATCTTAGATACTCAAAGTTACTAAGCACAAATTCTGAGTTGACACTGAGCATGATTAGAAAAGAGATCTAAATACTACAGAAAAAATTGGAAATTAGTTAGATGATTATAAGATAAATTGTTTGGATAGAAGTAAGGCAAAAAAAATTCGAAAACATTAAGTTTATACAAATTCACGAAATTCATGAATGGAATTTCATGCGATGAATGTAGTGCAGGATATAGACCTGGGATGTTAGCAGATTGCGTAAAATGCAAGGGGGAATATTGTGATAGTTGTCACCGTAATCATAAATGCGAGAACTAGATTCTAATCTCCTTTACGTATGTTTTCTTAGCACTAGATAATTTTTCATTGGTTCTTTAAATAAATAAAAAGAGTAATTTAATCATGCAATTCAGTACAAAGATAATTCAAGAAATAGAAAAATTACAGTTAGAATTATTCAATACAGAACCATCAAAAAAATCAGTCAAATATTAATCCAGAAAGAGAAATCTCAAATCCCACTACAGGAACACGTATCTTGTAGTTTTCAATTGTTTTTGAATTAATTTCCCCGATAATTCCTATTGTCTTACCATGGAATAAAATTGAAGCTGTTCTTCCTTCCTCAAAAGTTGGATGTGAAAAGGTTTTTGTTTCAATTTCTAGGTTAAATCCAGTTTTTAACATAGATTGTAAAATAGATTTAATTTCAGTAAAAGTTGCATCCTGATGTGCACTGATTCCTGCAAAACTAGTTGTTTCATCAACAGGATTTCCTTGAGAAAATACAGTTCCTGTTTCAAATAATTTCTGAGGATAAGAGGTATGAATATTTCGGGAAAGATTTTCCAATAATCCTGGAAGAATAAAATCTCGCAAAATTGTATGTTCTTGACTTTTTGAATCCAATACTGAGATCATGTTCATTGATTCTCTGTTTGTCATCTCGTAGAGAACTCTTTTACTGGTCAAACTTGAATTAAGTACTTCAGTGTATCCAAGTCCAATCATTATCAGACTAATGGATTTTAGTTTTATTGATATTGGATTTATTTGTCCTAAAGTTTGTGATGGAGATAAAATAGGTTCTAAATTTTGTATCCCATAACCCAGTGTAACTTCTTCAACTAAATCCATTGGACCAAATATATCAAAACGGTATGAAGGAATACTACAAATTATATTTTTTCCTTTTAAAGTAGCATCCAATCTTGATTTTTTAAGAGAAGAGATAATCTGAGAATTAGTAAGATGTAATCCAAGCATTTGATTGATTATATCTGAATTGATCAATATTTTTCGGGGTTCTAATTTTGGTGAGGTATTTTTAGCACCAGAGATTTTTGTAGATACTAGAGCAAATCCAGCAGTCTGAAGTATAGTTGCAACAACAGAAAGCATGTTTTCTACATCATCTTTGGTAATACCAGTAACTTCAACAAAGAGATTTTTTGTTTTTGTTGTAACAGTTGTTACTGCGGCGTTAATTATAGGTGGAAAAGATACAGTTTGTTTTTTTGAATCTAAAATAAGTGGAACTTGAGTGTGATTTCCAAGAATTGCTCCATAATCTCGTCCCACTTCAGTATTATCAAGAATCTCAGATATTGTGAGTTCATTATCAGAGTTTAATGGAACAAATTTGTGATCTCGTTTAGTAGTAATGTATGTCAATGGAAAAGAAATTTTATCTAAATCATGAATTCCAATAGAAGATTTTTTTCTCTTTCTTCCAATTCCAAAATGAAGGTCTTCTTGCATTGCCATCAGTTGTTTGATTGTATTATCATCAATTCTGCCATTTTTTGCAATAATTCCAGTTACAAATGGTCTGATTTTAGTGACAGATGATTCTACATGAATAGCATATTCATTTGATTTTTTGATGTTTAATTTTATGGCTCCAGTTTTAATTCCAAATAAGCCCTGTAAACCAAGTGCAATTCCCAAATCAGTAGAATAATCAGATCTATTGGGACTATACTCTACTCTAATTAGATCTTTGTCTTCAGATTCAATATCCAATCCAAGAAAAGGGAGTGAATCAGAAATTTGTTTTTTTGAAACTTTTCCGACTAGTTTTTGGAGTCTAGAGTAAGATAATTCAACTACTGGCATTTTGTTGCACTCCTCAACCAGCTTAAATTATTGTTGTAAAATTCTCTAACATCATCCAATCCATATTTTAGCATTGCAATTCTTTCAATACCTCCACCCCAAGCTAGAACAGGTTTAGTTATTCCAAGTGGTTTTGTTACTTCAGGTCTAAAAATTCCCATACCAAATAGCTCTACCCACTTTTCTAATCTATCATTATACACCATTGTTTGAAGAGAGGGTTCTGTATAAGGGAAAAATGTTGGCCAAAATTTTATTTTTGTAATTCCAATTCGTCTATAAAACTCTCGTTGTATTCCCATTAAATCACGAAGAGTTGCATTTTTTCCAACTACAACCCCTTCAATCTGATTAAATTCTACAAGATGTTTGTAACTTACTTTTTCATTTCTAAATACACGTCCAAGTGAAAACACTCTAGATTCATCAGATTTATTTTCTGCGAGATGTTTGATTGTTACACATGTTGTATGTGTTCGAAGAACCATTTTTCTTGCTTCGTTAATGTCCCAATAATATCGCCAATTTTTTTTGTGTGATTCAGAAATTTTTCTAATTTGTTCCAAAGTTCCAATTTTTTTTGCAGATAATCCATCAAGATAAAATGTATCCTGTAATTCTCTTGCAGGATGATCTTGTGGAGTAAACAATGCATCAAAATTCCAAAAGCTAGGTTGAGTCATACTACCAATAATTTCTGTAAAACCTAATGTAACAAAGATTTCACGAATTTCGTCAATCGTATCTTTAAGAGGATGAGTTCGGGCAACAAACACATCAGGTACTTTAGATTCAACATTAATTGCGCCTGATGAACCAGCAGTTATTTCAATGGATTTGGCATTTTCGGTTAATGATATTTCTTTTGTCTTAATTATATCCTCGACTATAAAATCAGGTCTTTTCAAAATATTAGATAAATCATCTATGTCAATTTCACTTTTAGATATTTTATTTTCTCCAATTTGTTGTAGAGACTTTTCTCCTGGAATTTCAGAAGGATAATTTTTTAGAAAGATTTTATCTTCAGAGGTATCAACCCAATTATTTTTTCTTGCTAAACCCATAGCAGGACCAAAGATAGAACCTAATTCTCTTTGGAGATCTTGTAATTTTTTTGATTCATTTTTTAGCAAATCAAGCAATCTCCTTTCAGGTAATCCTTTGTGAAAAGATTCCAACCCATTTTTCCCAAGAGATATGTGAATAGTTTGAGATTCATTTACAATAGCTAGTTCCTTTAGTTTAAGCCACTCTATTCCTCTTCGAATTTGATCAGGAGATAGATTAGTAGATTTTTCAAGTTTTTCAGGAGTTTGTTTTGGATTGTCTTTGAGTGAGGTGATAATTTTTTTTTCAATTTCATGAAAGACTTGTGACATCAGCAGAAAGACTGAAAAAGACTTTTTAAACCTTAACCTAAGTCAAAATGAATGTCAGCTGACGACTTTATTGTAACTCCATGGCATGTTGAAGGGGATATAGATTATGATAAACTAATCAAAAAATTCGGAACTGAAAAAATTTCATCGGAAATTCTAAAGAGAATTAAAAAAATCACAGGCGAGGACCATTTTATGCTAAGAAGAGGCATTTTCTTTTCCCATAGAGAAATGGATCGAATTTTAGATGATTATGAAAAAGGTAAAAAATTTTTCCTGTATACTGGTAGAGGACCGTCAGGTCATACACATATTGGTCATTTAGTTCCATGGGTATTTTCAAAATGGCTTCAAGACAAATTTGGCGTAAATATGTATTTTCAACTTACAGATGATGAAAAATTCTATTCAAAACAAAATCTAACTTTAGAAGATACAAGTAAATTTGCATATGAAAACGCACTTGATTTTATTGCATTAGGCTTTAAACCAAATAACACAAAGATAATTATCAATACAAAAAATATTCAGACACTATATCCAATTGCAGCACAAGTAGCAAAAAAAATTAATTTTTCAAATACAAAGGCAGTGTTTGGATTTACAAATGAAACAAATATTGGTATGATATTTTATACATCATTACAATCTGCACCTTGTTTTATTGAAGATAAACCAGTTTTGATTCCTTTAGGAGTTGATCAAGATCCTCATTTTAGATTAACTAGAGACATTGCTCCAAAAATCGGAAAGCCAAAACCAGCTTTAATTCACAATATTATGATTCCAGGATTATCAGGTCCTGGAGGAAAAATGTCAGCTTCAGATGAGAATGGAACTATTTACACAACTGATTCTCCAAATATAGTTAAGAAAAAAATTAACAAACATGCATTTTCTGGCGGTCAATCAGATATTGAACAACATAGGAAATTAGGTGGAAATCCAGATATTGACGTATCTTATCAATATCTTAGAATATTTTTTGAGCCAGATGATAACAAATTGAAGTCAATTCATGATGATTATAAATCAGGAAAAATGTTAACTGGAGAATTAAAAGCAATTTTGATTGAAAAAATAAATGAATTTCTTGCAATTCATCAGGTAAAAAGAGAAAAAGCAAAAGATCAGATAGAGCAATTTCTTTTTGAGAATAAATGAAAATCAGAATTAGTTGTGATGATAAATATGAGGCTCAAAAGCTATCTAGTCTACTTTTTATCAAAGATGCAAACGAGACTTTCATTACAGCAATTTTAAACATAGTTGACAATGAATTAGTTGTTGCATTAAAAGACAAATCAGCACACAGTATTCTTCTAAAGGATGAAACACATGTGGGGTTGTTTGCAGATTTTATTCAATCAGTGATTGATAAAGAACATAAAATAGTGTCCACTATGATTTTTGGACAAGACGTAGAAATTGTAAAGGAGTGAAATTAACCTATAAAAATATGGTGTAAATTGCAACAATTCCAACCATTACAATAAGACTAATTCCTAATATTTTAAAGTCATTGTTCATGATTTTAAAAATAAATTATTATAATTAAAGTTTTAATAAATTCTCAAAAGTGATTTTGATGAGATTCTCTAGGAAAGTATCTGCTTTTTTTATTCGGTGTTTTTGATTTTTCGGGTTCAGGTTTGGCTTGAGGTTGTCTAATCTCATTACAGTTTAAACAAAGAACTCTCAAATCTTTCCTAGCCAATTCTGGTTCAGAAATATACTTACCCCAGGAAGATGCAACTCCTCCTCTTCGTATACTGTCAAATGCATCTTCATCATTAATATGATTAAAGCCTAAAGCTCTTTCATCTTTAAATCCACATCTAGAACATGTTTTACCACCTAAAATTTCAAATAATTTTTCTTTTAGAGAAGAATAGAATTTTTCAGAACCGTTAGAATAAAAACTCTCTGTCTTTTTTAGGAATTTTTCACTTTTAGATCTATTTATTCTAAAATCATCTTGATTTGATCTTGAACCTCTTTCATCTCTGGAATATCTATCTCGTGATGGTCTTTCATCTCTGGAATATCTATCTCCATCTTCTTGGGGTTTATGTTTTCGAAAACACTCACTACAATAAACAGGTCTGTTAAATTTTGGTTCAAATGGTATTTGACATTCATCCCCACAATCACCACAGGTTACAGTGTGCATTTCTGGTTTTCTTTCATCACTGGAATATCTATCTCGTGATGGTCTTTCATCTCTGGAATATCTATCTCGTGATGGTCTTTCATCTCTGAAATATCTATCTCGTGATGGTCTTTCATCTTGGGAATTTCGGTAAGATCGTAAAGGTTGATCATCTTTAGAATTTCTACTTGAAGTTTGATTAGGTTTTGAATGTCTATCAAATTTTTTGTCAGAGTATTTTGCTTTGTATAGATCCATTTTTCTTATACAGATTCAACATTATTGGTTATAGATAGTTAGAGCTTGAATTTGTGCCTAAATTAAAAATGTTTGAATTAAACTAGAGATTTATCCATTTCAGTTCCCATTATTTCCTGAACTTTAAGAAAATAGAGTTTTGTAGAATAAGGCATATCATCTAAATTATTATCAACTACAATCATAAAGTAACGAACCGCTCTTTTTGAAATATCGAGATTGAATTTCATATGAAGTATAGGATCTTGTTTAACTTTGATCTTGTCTTGCAACCATGGAGGAGCCATGTCAATTGTTTCTTTGATGATTTTATCATACCAGTATGAAAGATTTTCAGGGTGTAGACCTTCCTTTAGGTTTGAAACATCAGTGTCAAGTTTTTTCATCATATTATTTATGATTGCCATGAGGCTCAATCCAGAAGTATTGTTTTATTACGATTACTCAAACATAGACAATCTTCTAGTCAATTGATGATAAGTTACCTTCTACGTCTATCTCTGAGTTTTTTATTCTAGTAGTAGAAATTCTATTACCATCTTGTGCTAGAACCATTGGAACTATAACTATTTTAACTAAAGATAGACTTTTTTCTGCACGAAGTTGATTTAAAATTTCTCCTTGATTACCAGTTTCATCACTTACAACCAGAGCCTGAACATTTTTTTCTAGAACAGCAGGACCAAAATCATTGTCTAGTTTACTAATTTGAAAGACATGATTTGGAAAATTTGTTTTAATCGTACTCATTAATGTTTCAAATCTTTTTTCATAGTTATTCAGAGTTTTTTTCCCCCTTTTTTCTGTTAATTCATCACTTGTTAGTCCAATGATTACTTTTGATGAAATTGAAAATGCTTTTGAAAGTAATGTAAGATGACCTTTGTGAATAATATCAAAAGTCCCTCCCATTGCAACAAGAGCAAATTCAGTCATACCATCAAATAGAAAGATATGAAAATAAATCTACTATTTTACAACTACCAATACTACAGGTCCTTGTTCAGCGATTGGAATATTATTTCTATCCCAAACAAATGTTTCAATAAAAAACAAGCCATCGTGTTCAGGAATCCAGTCTATAGATTGAAATTGGCTACCAATTCCTATATAACGCCCATTATATTTTCCTATAAATTCTACAAATGGGGTTTTACCAGATTGTTTAATTTGAACATAATAACTATATGGTGTTTCATCAGATTCTGGATCTGCTGAAAATTGAATTAAAGATTCACTCTGAATTTGTACTGTTGAACCTATTTTAATTTCTGAAAATGCTTTTCCTTGAGAATCAAGGACAGACACATTAGAGATAGTAATTAATCGTGGGGCAGGAATTTTTACATCAACAGAATCAGAATAAAATACATCGGATTCAGAAAATAAAATAAATCCTACAGATCTTGTTTGAATTTTTTCATTGAAACTGAAATTTATTATTTCATTAGATTCAACAGCACCAATTGGTATAGTAGATACGCCTATTATTCTAGGAGGAACAAAATTATCATAGAAAGCAAGATAGACATTAGTATTATTTATTGGAGCGGCGCCATTTTTTAAGATTCCTGAAAACTGAAGAGTATTACCTAATGCAATACTACTTAATTCTACAGATAGTTGCTTTGATTTTGAAGGAGATGTATGAAATCCTTCACTAAGAGAAACAGATGCTTGAGTTATGTCAGGATTTGAAGAATTTGATCTTATCATATAAGGGGATTTTCCAAGAGGTGGAATAACTTCCAAGATGGTTCCACCTTCAATAATTTCTAGAGGTTGAGGACTAACATCATCATAAAAATTTACATGTACACGTACATTTGTAATTGAAGTAAGGTTACTGGTATTTTCAACTGCACCTACAACCACAGTGTATCCTTCATCATCTTTGTAAACAAATGGAGAATCACTTGTAAGAACTACTGATAAAGTGGATTGATTATCAGTAACCTCTGCAGAAAATCCAGAAGAAATTGGAAATAGAACCAAAATCAAAAATATACTAAGAATAATTTTATACATGCAAATTTTATTGATTGGAGATTAATTTTGTGTAACATGTGATATAGTGAACAAGAAAGGTAACATCGTTTAACCCAGTTGACACTGGATAATCAATAATAAAAAGAAGTTAAAAAGAATGTAAATTTTATCGTCTTTTCTTCATTGCTGTTATTGCCATCCAGTAAACTAAACCTGGTGCTAATCCAACAATGAGTGGAATCCATACTGGCCATCCATCAGCTGCGCTTGTCATAGATTAAAACCTAAACTTATCCTATTTAAATCCATCCAGTTATCTGAAATTCAGAATTGATCTGAGTATATGTAAGTGGACTGGACGGGATTTGAACCCATGACCCCCCGCGTGCAAGGCGGGTATACTACCAGGCTATACTACCAGCCCACATCAAGAAGGAATAATCTGTGGATTTTAATTGTTGTCTTCTTGGTAAGAATTTTATTTGTATAAAAAAAATATCACATTATGGTACTTTTAGAATCACAAATTAAATTGAAAACGGGAGACGTTGCACCAGACTTTCAACTCTTAGGTGTTGATGATAAAAAACATACATTAAATGACTACAGCAGTTATCAGGGATTTCTAGTTATTTTCATGTGCAACCACTGCCCATATGTCAAGGCAAAGGCAGAAGATTTCAATGAATTATATGAAAAATTTGGCGATAAAATAGCAATGATAGGAATTAACAGTAATGACTCTAAAGATTATCCAGAAGATAGTTTTGCAAACATGAAAAAAACAGTAAAAGAGAAGAAATTCAAATTTGATTATTTAGTTGATGATACTCAAGAAATTGCAAAAAAATATGGCGCAATATGCACTCCAGATCCTTTCTTATTTAATAGCAATAAACAGCTAGTATTCCACGGTAGAATCAACAATGCCATGAAACCAGATGACATAGCTACAGAAAAGACAATGATTAACAACATGAAAAAATTACTATCTAGAGAAAAAATTGAAAAAGATTTTGACCCATCAATTGGGTGCTCAATCAAGTGGAAAGAAAATTAAACTTAAATGAGTCCTGTCAAGAGGATTTAGCTGTGGGCTCGTAGCTCAGCTTGGCTGGAGCGTTCGACTGATAATCGAAAGGTCATGTGTTCGAATCACATCGGGCCCATTTTAATTACTTTGAACTTTCAGAGACGGTTTCAGACCATTGAAGTACATCTTCAAATTTTTCAGATATTAAATCTGAATCGATTTTTGTCTTTTTTCCAACTTTTCCACATAATGCTAATCGTATTCGTTTTCCCAATTTTTCCTTAATTGAGTTTATAGATTCTGCAAAAAAGTTGAGCCCTTCTTCAGTATTTGAAAAAACTAAGATTATCATTATGCCTGATTTTTGTTTCCAAATTTTCCCCATTAATTTTTGCAAATCAAGATCAAATAAAACATTGATTGCAGATGACATATCACCCAAATGAAAAACTTTCCATTCAGCTGAATGTAAAGATGCAGCAGCTGCTTCAGATAACAAGTTACTGTGAGTATCAGCTGAAAGTACGATAATATTCTTTTTTGGGTTTGAATTTATTGGAATTTGATTAAAAATTTGAAGTGATTTAGATATGATATTTTGTAATAATTTTTCCTCAGAATTTCCAATTTTACCATCATCGTATAGTCTTTGAATTGAATCTATTGAAGGTATTATCACTTCAGTAACAAGTTTGTGCACTGATGCCCCAGAATTAAGACAATTTTTAATCAGTGAATAAACTTGAGTCTCTTGCCCTTTTACTAAATTTTCAAGATACTGTGGTGCAACTTTAAAGTAATCAGCGGGAAAAGAATATGCCTCTTGTCCTGGCTCTAAAAACCATAATGTGATATTTCCAATATTTTTTTGTCTAAGAAATCCTTCTGCAGCAAATACTTTGAGATATGTTGTCATTGTAGTTCTATTTACACCAAGTTTTTCAGAAATTTCAACACCTGACATTCCTGTCTTAGAATCTTCGAGTACATCAATCAATTTCTGCCTTATCTCTGAAGATTGATATCCCCTACCCATATTGCTCCAGAGTTAAGGTATTGTATAAAGACTAATTTTCATAAATCGAATAGCACCTATAAAATAAAATCTTATATACTTCGGTACTTTATTGTACGGTAAGGAAAAGTAAATTGCCAAAAGCTGGATTCAAATCAATAACTGTCGCAGAAACTGTTTATGACAAATTCCAAGACGTATATCAAAAGAACAAAGACAATCTTGCAATGAAAGGTGTCAACAGTTTTTCAGGTTATGTAACTTACATGTTAGAAGAGATGATGCAAAAAGACAAGACCTTTGCAAGATATGCTCCAAAGATTGAGAAAATTTCCGTAGATGATGATCGTGTTATTTTAAAAGATAATATCAAAAATAGAATTGCAGAAGTTGCAGTACAAAAAGGAGAATTGTTCTGTCAGCTTTGTGAAGAAAAAAATTGTGTCCACATTGGATTTGTATTTTCACTTCCTGACGTGTACGAAATTTTGAATTCTAGAGGAATAAGACATCCAAAATAAAGAGCAGTGGAGGAGGTGGGATTTGAACCCACGAACTCCTGAGAGACAGGATCACCCATTTTTATGATCTTAAGTCCTGCATGTCCAAAAGCACTATGTGCTTACTTTGGCCAGGCTTGATTACTCCTCCAAAAGGGTAGAAATTTGTGTGAAATTTAACAGTTTAGAGATTTTTGAGTCATAATCAAGAATTATAAGGATTTTCGATTGCTAAAATTTGTGCTTCGATAGCTCAGCCTGGTAGAGCGTTACCTTGGTAAGGTAAAGGTCGCGGGTTCAGATCCCGTTCGGAGCTTTAATAATTTTTTATTAAAAGTTCAAAATGACCAGTTCTTTTTTTAGAGTTTGAATTAATAGATCTATTTGCAGATATCCTTGTGATTTTCCATGGATTTTTGGCAAAAATATCTGCCACTTCTTGTGAATCAGAATTTGATAATAACACATTACAACCTCTGGAATCTAATTTTAAACAGAGTTCTGCTAATCTTGTCAGATCATCATATGTGAAATCTTTGGTAGTATAGCTTGTGAAATTTGAAGTTGCACTTACTGGTTGGTATGGAGGATCAAAATATATCAGATCTCCTTTTTTTGCATCTCTTAGAACTGCCTCAAAATCTCTACATTTGATGGCAGTTCTACTTGATTGTAATATATGGCTGACAGCGCGAATATTTTCTTCATTTACAATATTTGGATTTGAATACTTTCCTAAGGGTACATTAAATTTTCCTTTACGGTTTACACGATAAAGTCCATTAAAACAAGTTCTATTCAAGAAGATTAATCTAGATGTTTTTTCAATCTCGCTTCTTGGATTACTTTCACGAATTGAGTAATAGTATGACTCTGAATCTTTTTGATAATTTTTTTCATGATTTTTTAGAGAAGTAATCAAAGCGTCAATCCTATCTCTAATTGTAGTATAGGCCAATACAAGATCAGAGTTTAAATCAGAAATACTGCATTTTTGACCATTTTTGTCTGTAAGAATATGAAATAGTAAAGCACCGCCACCAAGAAATGGTTCATAGTACGTACCAAAAGATTCAGGAAGATTTTGATTCAGTATTGGAATTAACTGTCTTTTTCCTCCAGCCCATTTCACAAAGGGTTTTGGAGTAACTAAAATCTGATCGTATTGTTGCTTCACATGTAATTATCACAATATCACATATTGTCAAAAGAGACAACAAAAGATCACAACATGTACAATATTTTTTAATCAAATTTTAAAATCAATTAAGTATACACTAGTAATAAATAATAAAATGAAAAGGTTGGAGTTTTAGTCCCACTTTGACCAAGCGGCCATCCATCTGTATGTCCAAGTGTTTAGTTTACAACCTAATGCTGTAAATGTAACCGACAAAACTGCACCTGCACCTGCACCCAGTGCTACTGGACTGTTATAGAATTTACCTACTTGAGGTTCTATTGGTGTCATGTATGGTGGCAATGTTGGTCTTGGATATTTGAATGCCGTTTCTAGTGGGTCTGCTACTGTTATCAGGTTTACCATATTGAATAATGGTAAAGACATTCCTACCAGTACTCCGCCAAACAGTATCAACGAGTGCTTGTTCTTCTTTGTTGCCCAATAGGCTAAATCCAGCAACATTGCTGATGGTAACCAAATGGGTGTTACAATAAAGTCATATGGATAACCTAGTGCAAACCATGCGCCTTTTGCTACCCATGTGTATACTGTCATAATTAGGCCGTAGTACGTTGCTGTTCCTGGAACGCCTGTAAATGTCAAATAATATGTTGCACCTACACAAAGCATCAACGTTTGCGATATTGAAAATACCGTGAACGAAGTCCAAGCCCAGTCAGTATAGAAAATGTAGTCACCTGCATTAATTGTTAACAGTGTTGAGTTAACTGCAACTACTACTATGAATAAGTAGTGAGTACATCGTCTTAGCCAGACCATTATCAACTAGATAAAATGGTCGGTATATAAAATTTTAGAGTGTGATGGAGATCGTTGTTTTTTATTAAAATAAAGTAAAAAGAAGATGCTGAAGGAGTTTCCTTCTAAAATCCGACATATAGTGATATGATTACAGTGCCTACTGCGGTTGCCCCAATAACTGCAGCAATTAGACCATTGCTGTTTTTCTTAGAGCCTTCTTCCATAACTTTAACACAGAAGAGGTAACCAATCGCTTCAATAACTGTCAGAACGATGAACGCATAATGTCCACTGTTTGTTGGATATGCCCAAGGATAATAGGTATATCCTGCCCAAGTACCACCAAAAGTTGACAACCAAGCTGCAATGTAAGATAGAGTGATCATACCGGTCATATTTTCGACACGTCTACCAATCATTCGTTCTACATCAGAACTAGATGCGCCACCTGCGCCACTTGAACCAAATCCTTTCGGAAGAGTCATTCTAGACTTATACGATTCAGAATCCTTTTAAATCTTTCTTAAACGATGGACATAGTACGATCTTCGTGATAACTAAAATAATAAAATAAAAAAATGTGCTTTTGCACTTTGTATGTCTATGGAATTGCTCTGCTGTACAATTTGCCTTCTAAAGCCATCTTGTACATCTCTGCAACGTACGGATTCTCACCTGGAGTTTCTGCACCTAGTTCTACGAGTCGAGCATATACTCTGACTACGTATGCAAGTGCTCCCATGAATGCTACTACAACACCCATGTTAAACATCCAGTGATTTGGTACTGCAAAGATTTCTTCTACAAACCAGAAGTGCCACATCTCATTGACTCCAATTGTAAACATGGTTGCAAGGTAACCAAGAATGGTCATCTTCAATCCAGTGTTAATTGAGTTATTTGGACCTCTGAGTACTGGTACTTTTCTATCATAGATTGCTGCGGCTGCCCATCCAAGTGGTAATGTGATGAAGTGGGAGTATAGCCACCAGTGTGCTGGTGTAAATGCACTATCTCTGATAGAGGTTTGATGTAAAGAACCATCAACGAAGTTGTCTACTTCGACTGATGCTGCAGTGGATCCCATAGCAATGACGATGAGCCAGATTTTCTTTAGTCTCTGAATCTCAACTTCTTTTGGGATTAATGCGGGCATCTGTGCCATGTCTACTAACACGTTAATTCTGGATATAAAGCAAGGGTTTTGAAATAAAGTAATTTAATAAAATTTCTAATAAAATATACAGTAAATTAACATAATTTTTCATATAAAAAACAAAATAATTTGAAATAATTTTATCAAATTTTTGTTAATTTCAATGTTAATCATTGATGATTAACATACTCATAGCATATCGATCCTCGTTATCAAGGTAAAATATATAACAATGTGTATTATCAATCAGGATATTAGGACTATGGTCGAAAAAAAGATTTTCGTATTAGGACTCGCTGCTGTACTTGCATTAGGTACACTTGGTATCAACTGGGTTGATGCCATAATTCCAACTGCAGATGCACACGGTGTCCAAGCACAACTTCAGAGTCGTTTCATCAGAATTGAAGATGAAACTTTCAACAGACAATCCCTACAAACTGGCGAAACCTTGACTGTTCAAGGCACACTAGTCAGTCTTGTAGAGAGAGACCTAAGAGGATGGATTTCCATTTTCTCAGAATCCACTAACGCAGGTAACAGATGGGAGATGTTATCAAGAGACCCACCAGGAAACGTCTTTGACATTGCTGGT
>CALKVM010000005.1:0-44453 GCA_938049695.1 uncultured Candidatus Nitrosoarchaeum sp.
GACGAGTTAATCGTTATAGAACCAGCATGGCCTGCATACAAGGACTGTGCATTAAATGCAGGAGTTAAAGTCAGAACTATAACTACCACACTAGAAGGTAAATGGGAACCTACAGTTGAGCAAATTGAAAAAGTGATCAACAAGAATACAAAAATGATTGTATTGAACTATCCAAACAACCCAACAGGAAAAATTCTTCCTGAGAAACTACAAGATGAAATTGTAGATATTGCAATAAAAAACAATTTGTATATTCTTAGTGATGAGATTTATTCACATTATGCATTTAAGAAATGGAAAAGCATACTTTGTTATAATTATGATAAAAGTATCATCACTCAATCATTTTCAAAATCCCATGCAATGACAGGGTTTAGAATTGGGTATGCCATTGCAAGTCCCAAAATTATAGACATACTATCAAAATTAGAGGCACTTTGTCTCACAAATGTTTCTGAGCCTATTCAATATATTGCCATGAAAGCGTTAGAAGCAGACATATCAAACAATACTAATACAGTACAAACCAGACTAAAGGTATTGATTGAAAAGGCAAACGAGATGGATTTGGACTTTATAGTACCAGATGGTGCAATGTACATTTTTGCTCGTGTCAATCAAGAGGGATTTAATGGAGTGCAATTTGCAAACAATCTTTTAGACAAAGGATTAGCAGTAGCACCAGGAGAAGGTTTTGGAGAGTATAAGAATTTCATTAGAATATCTGCATGTCAAAACGAAAAAACACTAATGGAGGGAATGAATATACTAGATAATATGATGAGACATAAGCAATGAAAAAGAAAATTACAATAATTGGTGTAGGAGGTCAAATGGGACAATGGTTTGCAAAATATTTCTTAGCGAATGATTTTGAGGTAACAGGATATGATACTGAAAATAAAATTCAAGGAAAAGGAATCATTCAAGCTAATTCACTAGTAGGTGGAATCCTGAATGCAGATTATGTAGTGTTGTGCACACCCACAAGAAGAACTCCCGAAATAATCAGATTAATTGCAAAAGAAATGAAACGCGGAACATATCTAATTGAAATATCATCTGAAAAATCTAAAGTTGTAGCATCATTATCCAAAATGCCAGCAAAAATTAATCCAATATGCATTCACCCCATGTTTGGACCTGGAGCAAAATCCATCAAAGGCCAAAACATAATTTCAGTTCCAGTAAAAGATGCAAAAAAGGAATTAGCAGTTGCAAAAGAACTTTTTGATGGAGCAAATTTTGTAACAATTGATGCGATTGAACATGATAAAAAAATCGCAGTGATTTTAGGATTAACACATTTGATGAATCTTGTTTTTGCAAACATAATTTCAAAAGATGAAAAAATGTCATTAACAGAAAAAATGTCTGGAACAACTTTCAGAGTTCAAAAAATCCTAGCTGAAAGCATCATGACAGAATCACCAGAATTAATTGAAACAATTATCGCAAATCCAGAAATTAGAAGAGGTGCAGAAGAGCTTTGGAAAGATATAGGAAGATTACTCACAGCAGTGCAAGAATCAAAAACAGAAGAAGTGATAAACTACATTAAGACTTGTCAAGAAAAACTCTCTACAAATACAAATTTAGAGGAATCATATAAAAAATTGACAAAAATGGTAAATGCAATTGAAAAATAAAAGAAATGCGCGCAACCAAAATTGTGACGTCTTTTATTCAAGATGATCAAAAATTACTTATTCTTAGAAGAAGCGACAAAGTAAAAACTATGAAAGGTCTTTGGGCAGGAATTAGCGGAATTATAGAAAAAAATGAAAGCCCATTAACAAGAGCGAAAATTGAGATTCATGAAGAAGTAGGAATTTCTGAAGACAAAATTAAATTCGTAAAAGCCGCAGAGAAATTGAGAGTAAATTCACCACAGTATGAAAATCACGAGTGGGAGATATTCCCATTTTTGTTTGAAGCAAAAAACCCAGATATCAAACTAAATTGGGAAAATTCAGAATACACGTGGATTACAATTGATGAATTGAAAAACTACAATACAGTTCCTAATCTTGAAAAAGTATTACAAAATTTGTTGTAATTTTTCTTCTTTAGCATATTGTTTTTGTTGTGGCAACATCACATAGACACATGCACCACCACACATTGTACATGGAACATTGTTTCCAGGTCGTTGACCAGTTCGACTATGAATTCTAGCTGCTTCCTCGGGGTCAATAGATAATGCAATTTGTTTTTCCCAATCTAATGTACGACGAGCTTCAGTCATTGCCATATCCCATTTTATTGCCTTGTCACGAATTTTCACTAAATCAGCTGCATGTGCAGCAATTCTATATGCAATTAGACCAGCCTTAACTTCTTCAGCATTTGGTAATGCGAGATGCTCAGATGGTGTAAGATAACACAACAAATCCACACCCTCACTTGCAGACACAGCAGCGCCAATGGCACTTGCGATATGATCATGTCCAGATGCAACGTCAGTTACTAAAGGACCTAAAACATAGTAAGGAACATCGCCGATTAGAGATTTAGCCAATCTAACATTAGCAGCTACTTCGTTTAATGGGACATGTCCTGGACCTTCCACCATTACTTGGATATCATGCTCATGAGCACGTTTGGTTAATTGTGCAACATTGATCATTTCTTGAACCTGAAGTTCATCATGAGAGTCAAGAATAGATCCAGGTCGTAGTGCGTCACCTAAACTAAATGTGACGTCATATTTTTTAGCAATTTCAATAAGATAGTCATAATGTGTCAGATATGGATTTTCTTTATCATGTTTTAGCATCCATGCAGCAGTGATTGTTCCACCTTTACTTACAACCCCACCATATCGTTTGACTTTTAGAATTCTTTTTGCAATGTCTTTTGTAATTCCACAGTGAATAGTGGTATAATCAACACCATCTTTTGCATTGTTTTCAAATGCATTTAGAAAATCATCCTCAGTTAAATTTAAAGGATTTTTATGAACTTCCACACCATAATTGTATGCCTCATAGATAGGTACAGTCCCAAATGTTATTGGTGCAACATCTAACAAAGCTTGTCTTATTTTTCTAACATCTCCACCATCGCTTAAATCCATCATTGTGTCTGCATGATATTTTACTGCCACTTTTGCTTTTTCGATCTCTTCCTCCAAATTTACATTGAGTGTAGAAGTGCCAATGTTAACATTCACTTTTGTTTTAAGACCTTTACCAATTCCAACATTGTGAATCTTTTGAGGTCTAACATTATTACTAGGGATAATAATTGAACCACTTGCAATTTTAGGAATTAACCATTCTAATGTGACATCTTCATCTTTTGCCACTTGTTTCATTTCCTCAGTAGCAACACCTCTTCGTGCTGCACTCATTTGAGTACCCATAAAGTAATCTATGTTTTTGCCTGATTTAAACAATCATAGAGATAGACTGGATTGTAAATCTGAACGCTCAGATTTAATTCGCGAAATTCTTTCTAAAATAGGTGTGATTATACGCTCAGAATCATCAGAATTAAGGAAAATTTGTTTGATTTCACCTACTCTTTGAATTAATTCCATCTCAGCTAAAACTAAAGATATGTATTTTCTAAGATTCTGATTTTCTTTTCTAAGTGATTCTATGTCATTCATATTTTCTATTTACTTGAGCTCCAAGTTTCCGTAATACTATAATGAATAGAAGAGTCAGAAACAAAATATTTTTTGCCACACTTGAAGCATTGCCAAAGAAATACATTGTTAATTTTCTTTTGATATTGCATAGGTAACAAACATACAGTGCACAGTAATTCATCAGGAGTATCATCAACTAAAGGAATTTTATTCGTATTCAAATTAATAAATAAAAATCATTTTAGATATATAAATGCCCTATCATGAAATAATCAAATTAAAACATAGAATTTAGAAATACTGAAAAGGAAAAATAGATTAGGACTGGTTTTGAAAATATAACATGAACTTACTTTCAATAGGAGGTTCGGATCCATCATCAGGGGCAGGTATACAAAGTGATATCAAAACATTTGATTTGCTAAATGCCCATGGGTTGACAGTAATTACTGCAATAACAGGTCAAAATACATCTAGTTTTGGAATGATCGAACCAGTGTCACAAAAAATATTGAAAAACCAACTAGACTCGGTGATATCAGATTTTAAAATTGACGGAATTAAAATTGGAATGGTATACAATTCAGAAATAATAAAAACAATATACAGAGAATTAAAAAATAAAAAGATCCTAATTGTATTAGATCCAATAATAAAATCAACCACAGGGGGTTTACTTATTGAAAAAACAGCTATCAATGATTTTAAAAAATTTCTAATTCCATTGGCTACTGTTATTACACCAAATAAATTTGAAGCCGAATTTTTATCAAAAATCAAAATTGATTCAAAAAAATCACTTCAAAAAGCTGCTCAAAAAATTCAAAGTATGGGTACAAAAAACGTTGTAATTACAGGATTGGAAATAAAAAATGATCAAATTTCAGATTTTATACTAGAATGAAAAAACCAATACACATTATCAGGTAAAAAAATTCCAAAAATTAATCATGGAAGTGGATGCAATTACTCATCATCACTGTTATTTTCGCTGGCAAGTGGAAACTCACTAAAAAAAGCAGTGAAATTTTCAAAACAATTTACATATAATTCAATTAAAAATGCCAAGAGTGTAGGGTATGGGATAGACATTACGCAAATAAAAGGCAAAGATGTAATTCATTCAGAACTGACTCATGCAATTAACAAGTTTATAGAAATCAAAAATATTTACAAAAATATCCCTGAATGTCAAACAAATTTTGTTTTTTCAAAAAAAAATCCAAAGTCAATTAAAGACATCCTAGGAATTTCAGGTAGAATTGTAAAAACTGGAAATAAGATCACAGTTGCAGGAGATTTGTCATATGGTGGATCAAAACACGTTGCAACAGCGTTAATTACAATGAATAAAAAATATCCAGAGATACGTTCAGCAATTAATTTAAAATATAATAAAGAAACTATTTCAAAATTAAGAAAAGTGAAATTAATCATTTCCAGTTATGATAGAAATGCAGAACCCAAGAATACCAAAACCAAAGAAGGATCTTCCGTAGGATGGGGGGTAAAATACGCAATAAAAAATTCAGAAGAACCGCCAGATGTGATTTATCATAAAGGAGATTTTGGAAAAGAGCCAATGATAATAATTTTTGCCAAAACACCTACATTAATTATTGAAAAAATTTCAAAATTGTTTATTTAATTTTTAAGTATAATAGAAATCCATACTTGGACATAAATAGTCATATCTCAAATAGAAATTCGTGAAAGCAGTAATTCTTGCAGGCGGATTAGGCACAAGATTACAACCATATACAACATTTCTTCCAAAGCCAATGTTACCATTAGGAGAAAAGCCAATTTTAGAGCATCTAGTTGAGTGGTCAAAGAAAAACGGCATAAAATCAATTGTATTGTGTGTCAGTTACCTAAGGAAAACAATTGAAGATTATTTTGAAGATGGTAAGCGATTTGGAGTAAGCATAGAGTATGCAGTTTCCAACAAACCATTAGCTACAGCAGGTCAACTTAAAACAGCGGAGGAATTCATTAACGGTACTTTTGTTTGTATGTATGGGGATTCCATATTTGATTTTAATTTACGAAGTATGATAAATCAGCATCAGCAAAAAAAATCATTTGTTACAATGAGTTTGTATGAATATAAAACAAATCTGCCATACGGAGTCATCGAAACTAGCAAAACAGGCAAAGTAATTGCTTGGAATGAAAAACCAGAAATCAAGGCAAATATCAATATGGGTTGCTATGTGATGGAGCCAGGAGTAATGGATCTGATTCCAAAAAACATACCATATGGAATGGATGATGTAATTAAAAAAGCAATGACTAAAAAGAAACTAATTGGTAGTATTGTTTCTAAAAAAGGATTTCTAGATATTGGGAACAAAACATCATACAGAAAAGCAAATCAAGAATATCTTCAAAAACTAGGAAACATATGATAAGAAAAAATGAGCGACATTACAATTAGAAAATTACAAAAAGAGGATCTTTGGAATGGGTTTTTACTTACATTGGATTCGCTTCGTCAAGCAAGTAATATAGATAAAAAAAATGCAGAAAGAATATTTGATAAAATAAATTCAAATCCAGATCATATTGTTGCAGTTGCAGTGATAGAAGGAAAGATAGTAGGTTCAACTACACTACTAATAGAAACCAAGTTTATTCATAATGGAGGCAAGGTTGGCCATATAGAAGATGTTGTCGTAAACAAAGAGTATCAAAGAAAAGGAATAGGAGAGAAAATTATCACATATCTCTTAAGATATGCAAAAGACCAAGGATGTTACAAAACTATTCTGGATTGCGTGGATGATGTAAAGCCATTTTATGAAAAATTGGGCTTTAAACATAATGCAAATGCATTAAGATTTGATCACAACTAGAAATATTCTTTTTTTGGACGTCTCTTGTTTGTTTTTATCAAAATTAGTCCAACTATCATAACAGGAATAGAGATGCCCATGAAAAGTGGAGGGGTTATGAATACAGCGTCAGTAACATAAGAAGCAACGAGTTTATCTAAAAGAGTATAGCAATACACCATTCCAATTAACAAAATTATTCCACCAGTAAGTATCAAAGAACCGATTTGTTTAGACCCATAACGTCTTGACAGAATAAACGAAAGTCCAGCTAAAATAGATGCAGGGGCCACTCCAATAGAAATGAATTGAAGAATTTTTGGACTGGGGTCAAATGCAACACCAAATTCAAGATTGGTAGAAACGTCAGTCATAAAGTGATAAATTGAAATTAATTCTCCAGCAAACATTGCAAATAATCCAACACTTGCAATTGCAGCCCATTTTTCGAGTGACATAATATTAACAAAATCTAGTTGATAATTAAACTGTTCAAACGATACCAACTAGATTGGCCAATTCTTTTCTGCAAGACGCACCAAGTTTTTCTGCTGCCTGTTCTGGAGACAAGTCATTAAGGAAAATACCATAGCCGCGCTCAAGACCTGACCAAGGTTTAGTTATTGGATAAATTTCAATATGCCAATGAATTTGTCTACTGTTTTTCTTTTCAGGAGATAAATGAAACACCATGTTATATGAAACGTCTTTAACTGTTTTTGCCAAACCGCCAAGTGTAGAGCGTAAAATAAGGGATAAATCATTGATTTCTTTTTGAGTAATTTTAGAAAAACTAGTTGTGTGTTTTTTTGGAGAAATACAAAACTCATATGGATATGATGGTGCCCAAGGACAAAATGCAATGAAACCTTCAGTTTGAAGAACTTGCCTAGGACCACCCATTTCGGCGTTAACAGTTTGACACATTGGGCATACTCCTTTTTCATTAAGAATTTTGTAAGATGCCTCTGCTTCTGCTTCAATAATCGGAGGAATTGTTGAAAATGTCAAGATATTCAAATGAGGGTGTGGATTTTGACTACCGGCAAACTCACCCTGATCAGCATAAATTGAAACATATGTCACACCCTTTTGAGTATAAAGCCATCGTAATCGATCCTGAACAACTACGAGTATGTTTGACCATTGCTCAGTATCAATTGTAGCTAGAGTGTCCTTTTCTTTAGGAGAAGCAACTACAATGTAATGATAACCGTAAGCTGGTTCACTATAATGAGGTCTATCACTGTATGAGTTTTCAGTCTCAATTGAAACTATAGGATTCTTACTTTCAAAAACTCTAATCGACCAACCTTGAACATATTCATCATCAAAATCTTGAAGACGTTGCAACATGCCATCTTTTGCAACTAGTGAAAGAACAGATGGATTTGTCATAGATTCGTTTCCAGGAGCAAATGGAGATTTTTTTAGATCAACTATTTTATCATCTTTTTTAGAGACAATCATAAAACGCTCAGAAGCATAATCTTTGCGCATGTCCCCCATAATTCATACTTGAAGTTTAAGTATGTTAAAACGTTTTCCAATACACTGAAAAATTAAAAAATAAAAAAATCAGAGTTAAAATAAAATTTCATTTTAATAAAATACATTATTCATCAAAGATACAAATATTTTGTAGTAAAAATTATCAGATGATTTTTCAAATTGTAAGAATTTTATTTTGATCGCAAATTTTGATGCAAGATTTAAAGGAGAGCAGTAAAAAATTGGGAAATATGGGCAGTATCAATAATTCAGATATTCATATGATTTATGTCCTTTTAGATGGAGTTGGTGATCTTCCACATCCTGATTTAGAAGGTAAAACACCACTTGAGGCTGCCAACACACCGACTCTTGACAAATTAGCACAAAATGGAGTAATTGGAGAAGTGATTTCAGTAGGAAAAGGAATTGCTCCAGAATCAGACATTGCAGTTTTCAATATGCTAGGATATCGATTTCATCATGTAGATTATGCAGGTAGGGGGGTCATAGAAGCAATTGGGGTTGGGATTGACTTTAAAGATGGGGACTTGGCATTGAGAGGAAATTATGCCACATTAAATGATGAAGGAATAATCATAGATAGACGTGCAGGAAGACACATCGAAAAAAATGATGCCGATGGAATTGCAAAAGAAATTGAAAATAAAATTAAATTTTCATATCCAAATACATCAGTAGTTGTATCACCCACAATAGGACATAGAGTCACAGTAAGAATCAGAACAGATGGTGAAAAACTTTCATCGCAAATAACCAATACAGATCCTGCATATGGCAGGGTAGAAGGTATGGGAATAGCAAAAGCAGTTGGAGATTTTTTACGAATTGAAAAATGTTTTCCTCTTGAAGAGACAGAAATTGCCAAGAAAACAGCAAAATTAGTTAACGAATTTACAGAGCAATCACTAAAAATTATGAAAGAAAGTTCAATCAACAAAAAAAGAAATAATGTTAAAAAGAAAAGTCTAAGCTGTATTTTACTAAGAGATGCAGGAAACAAATATCCAGATGTGAAACCCATCAATGAAATGTATTCTATGAATTTCTCATGTATTGTAGATATGCCAGTAGAGCTTGGAATTTCAGAAGTACTAAAAATGAAAGCATATGAAGCAGGTGGGTTGACAGACTATGAAGAAAAAGCAAAAGTTGCTGCAAAAGCAATGGAAACTCAAAATGTAATTTATGTTCACCTAAAAGGACCAGATGAATTTGGACATGATGGTGATGCGATTGGAAAAATGAAAAACATCGAAGAGATTGATCAACGATTTTTCAAAACACTACTAGATAATATTGATTCTAGTAAAGTAGCCATAGTTATTTCTGCAGATCATTCAACTCCATGTATCAACAAAGGTCACAGTGATGATCCTGTACCAATTTTAGTGTCAGCTGACTTCATCAAAAATGATGGCACTATAAGAATGACTGAAAATCAAGCTAAGAAAGGAAGCATAGGTCTCATTCAAGGAGCTGATGTAGTAACAACAGCTCTCAATTTAATTAAATCTCAAATATAATCAAATCTTTAATTTTCTGCATTTCTTTTATTTTATTTCTAATCCTATCAACATCAATGTTACCATACATTGCAGGAGAATCACCTAATTTTTCTAATGCACGACCTAACATACCAACACCAATACGGTTCTCGTCTTTTTGTTTATGAGCAAAAGCTACTGCAAGAAGAATAATTCCTTGTACGAGTTCTTTTTCTGTACCATAACATTTTTTCCAAACGCCTTCCAAAGATTCATGACTTTCCCAAAATCTTTCATTGTTAAAATAAAAAATACCATCCTTGATTCCCTCTTCTTTTTCAATTTTTTCTTCAATTACATGTCTTGTATTATCTAATTCGCCGATTGGACTTAATTTTCCAATTAACATATCCAACTCATCTGGGTTAACAGAGACATCAAATTCTACAAATTTACTTGCTACGCGAGCAACTCTTATCGAGGCGTTCATGTCAGAACAGATCTCTCTTGCTCTATGAACAAGATTAGGCGAATCTATCGTGCCATATCCATTATTTTTTAAATGAATCATGTATCGCTCCATATGGGAATTTGACTGAAATTTCATAAATTTGTTCTCTAATTTCAATCAAGGTTTATATGAAATATCTTAAGGATTTTGGGTACATGTCTATTATTCAAACGGTAAATGATGTAAATAACACCTTCTTATCAAGAAGAGAGTTAGTCTGTAATTTTACAGGATTGGGTGGCAAACTCAAAAAACTTGAAGCCGTAGATATGATTACAAAAGAATTCAAACTATCTGGAAAAGTAGTAATCCCCATGAGATTACAAACACATGTTGGAAAACCACTTGTCACAGGAACTTTCTATGTTTATGAGGATGAAGTGCTTGCAAAAAAACATATCAATCCAGTAATATTTGAAAGATTGGAAAAATCAAAAGCAAAGCTAGCTGAAGCAGAGAGTGCAGTAGCAGAATCAAACTCGGAGAAAACTGAATAATGGCAGCAAAAAAAGCATCAGCTGGAAAAAAAGGTTCTAGTCCAAATGTCTATAAATATTTTAAAATTGACGGAGACAAATTAACAAGAGGTAGAAAAAATTGCTCCAGATGCGGAAAAGGAGTTTTCATGTCCAAACATAAAGACAGAAACACCTGTGGAAAATGTGGATTAACAGAATTTAATCAATAAAATTCTCAGAGTAATAGATTTCAATATTTTCAAAATTAAAAATATCGAATTAGCATATGAGGTCATTAAACATCACAAAAAAATTCTAAATAAAATATAATAATAAGATAATTTGTAGTGAAAAAATGGATTATGAAAAATTATGCGATAAAGTGTTAAAAATAGATTCGCGCATTAGATTTACTGGTGTTTTGGATTCTAAAGGAGATTTGGTAATTGAGAGGAAAAGAGACGATGCAAAATTGCTTAATTCAGAAGAAGCAAAAATGTCAATTCATTATACTTTTGAGAGATGGACACGTCTTCAAAATTTATCACATAGATTCGGTAAAGAGAAATCATCAATTACAGAATATGAAAAAGTTACTTTGATCAGTTTACATCTTAATGGAAATCTCTTTTTGTTAAGTATAGACCCAGGAGTAGATTATATAAATATAATTTCTAAAACTAATTCAATAATTACAGAGTTCCAAAATTAATTATCTATAAAAACAAACCCATCTAATCAATGCATACAATAAAGAATTCAGAAAATATTGCAATATATTGAAAAGTAGATCAGTAAAGTTTTTTCTTGTGAATTTTAGCACTTTTTTGTTCTAATTGGTCTATTCGATGTAAAAATACAGGATCAAGTTTTATTTTAGACAGGGATTCAGCAGATAATTTGACAGTATTTGCATCAAGGGAGATATTTATTTTTGGAAGATTTTTCTCTAACCAAAATTGTATTACTTTATCTTCTAACTTATGATCTCTAAAACCTGCCGGGAATCGTTTTGTGATATGATCTAACAGAGTTCTATCTTTGAATACCACCTTGGGTTCAAACAATCTCGCCTCATCAGCATAAACACTTTCAAAAAGATTTCCAGTGATTTCATCTGAAAGTAAATCCATTTTAGAAATTTTTCGAATTAATTCAAGAAAATGTAAAAACTCATGTGCCAAAATTGCATGAATTGTACCTTTAAGGCCATATGCAATTAAAGGTGCAGAAATCTGAATTACAACATGAAATTTATCATCAAAAAATATCGGAATAGTGCGAGCAAACAATATTCCAAATTCATAAGAATTTGGATTAGGAGATGAAATAATAATTGATGGTTCTACGTACGCTGTGGGATAACGTATTCCAGATGCTTTTTCAATCCTATTAATGCCATCCACAACGATAGGAAAACGTTTTACAATAAGATCATAGACATCGTCTGGAATTAATCCTTTAAGATGTGCCTCTTTCATTCGTACTAACGGATCCAATGTATCCTCTCGAGAAATTTGAATGTAAAAAGGTTGATCCTATTTGGATTTTGACTTTCTGGATTTTGGCTTGCCTGATTTTGCTGTCTTTTTTCTACGTCTGTCAGCTCTTTGATCGGCATGTCTCTTATGTTTACTTTTTTTTCGTATCGGCATGATTTATGTAAAAAATCAGGTATTAGTTAATTGTTATCATTTTAGGTCAATTTCAAGAAAATCAAATGTTATACACGTGCATTTGTCATTCATTACTTGCCTAATTCCAGGAGTTACATCATCGCCGTCCACAAATCGTTTTACAGGCAATCCACCTTCTGCTTTAATAAATAAAGTAAAACAATTTTTTGAAGTTTTCTTATATTTTAAATCAGAAATGACTTTTTCAGATCGTTTTCCAGATGTTTCATAAACCACTACAGGTCCATTGAGAATACTTTTTAATTTCGCCATAGTTGTAGGTAAAATTTCATTTTCGGTAGAAATTTTCAATTCTATTGAGGAATTAAATTTGATTGGAGTTTTTGGGGGTAAGGAGATTATTTTACAATTACGAATAACAACAGAATCAGACGTTATTTTTCTTGGCAGAACAAGATTTCTTTTGAATGGATTTTGAATCTTGACAAAAAACGGCCTCCCAGAACCTAAAACTAGACTAGATTTATCTTCTCCACCAACCCAAGTAAATTTTGCAGTTGTTCCTCCAAATTTATCAAAAAGAAATTTAGAAAGTTTTCCTTCAATACTATCATATTCAGAGATGCCATGGAAATCACAACACCTACAACCTTTTCCAGAGCAATTAACACAAGATTTTTGTTTTTGAGGTAATCCTCTCTCGGATTTAGTGTATCTTCCATGTAATAAAATAGGCTTTGAGCGCAGTTGACATGATTCATCTTTAAAATTAATTGTAAAAGTAAGATCAGGATTTAGAAAATCAATTGTTTTCTTTGTTTTTTTAATGAATTGTTTCCCAAGTTCTTTGGTAATATCAGTTTTAACGCTATCAATTCCCCTAAGTTTGTATTTTGATCTTATGTAATCATCTCTATCTATTACAGATGGTTTAATCAAAGCCCCAACAATCATAGATGAAAAATCATATTTGGAAGAAGCATCCAACATTAATTTCAAATAAGGTATAAGATCATCCAGTAGATTTTTACAAATAAAACATTTTTTAGAAGATTGTCGTACAGACATCTTTAATTTTTTTCCAAGTAATTTATTTGATGAAAGATGCAGCTGTTTAGAAAAAAGTCTACCTAAACAACTATCACATAAATCATAATCTCGTATGATTTGATTTGCAATAGGAATGATTTCTTTGATAGTCATTTTAAGTTATAATTTTTAACAAATGGAATAAGATCTAACCGAAGCCCATACGACGAAGTGTTCCTTGCATTTGTCTTCCTTTGGATGCCTTCATCATGTTTTTTGAATTTTTATAATTTTTGAGTAGTTCCTTAACTTCGTGTTCTGGCCAACCAGAGCCTCTAGAAATTCTTTTAATTCGAGATGAATTCAATATGTCAGGATCTGCTTTTTCTGTCTTGGTCATACTTTGAATAATAAATCTCCATTTTGATACCCTTCCTTCCATTTGATCTAATTGATCATCTTTTACCATACCTGAAAGACCAGGCATGTTATCAAGAAATCCTTTCAATGAGCCTACTTTGGTCACTTCTTCTAATTGATAGAAAAAATCATCCATGTTCATTTTTCCACTGGAAATTCGTTTTAGTCTGACATCGTCTCCTTCATTTTCTAACCTTTTTGCTAAATCTAAAACTGCTTGAATATCACCCATTCCAAGTAATCTACCAACAAATCTAGTTGGTGAAAATTTTTCTAAATCATCAATTCGTTCTCCTGTTCCAACATACATGATTTGAGCACCAGTAGCTGCAGAAGCTGCAATGGCACCACCTCCTTTTGCAGAACTGTCTAATTTTGTAACAATGATTCCACCAACAGGAATTGTTTTATGAAATGCCTCAGCTTGATTGAAGCATTGTTGACCAATGGTTCCATCAATAACAAGTATTGCAAGATCAGGATCAGTAACTTTGTTAATTTGTTCCATTTCCGCCAATAGGTCCTTTTCTTCTTTGTGTCGTCCAGCAGTATCAATTATTATTACATCTAAAGGCAATTTTTCAAAATGTTTTAAACCATTTTTTACTATGTCTGGAGAATCTTTGTTGTTTGGTTCACCGTATACTTCAACATTTGATTTTTCACACATAGTTCGTAATTGAACTAATGCTCCAGGTCTGTATGTATCAGCCCCTATCACACCAACGGTATAACCTTGTTTAATTAGGAATTTAGCAAGTTTGGCAGTTACAGTTGTTTTTCCACTTCCTTGAATTCCAAGCATGATTAACTTGTTTTGTTTACCAGGTTTGAAATCAAAATCAGTTTCTTTGCCTAACATCTTTGCAAGCTCATCATATAGAATTTTTACAATATGATCTTTTCGTGATAACCCTGGCGGAGGTGTTTCATTTAATGATCGTGCTTCTAATTGCTTTGTAATTTCAAGAACCAATCTCACATTGACATCAGATTGCAATAATGCTCTCTGGACGTCTTTTGATAATTCTTTTATGAGTTCTTCATCTATGCCAGAAGATTTTACAATTTTCTTGATTGCATCACGCAGATTATTCTTTAGGCTATCAAGCATTGTAATTTAGCCTCGCATCCACTATTTCAAACCTTCCTCTGTAGCCATCCCAAATTTTTGTTCCTTGAATGATTTCAATTGGATGTGAAAAAAGAGGACAATTGATGACAAACGTTTCTGCTTCTCCACCTTCAAAATTTAAATTAAAACCAAATTTTTGAGAGAGAGAGTAAAGATCAACAATATCATTTTTTGTAATTATTTTACCGATCCATGATTCATCTAATCCACCTGATGAAACACTGGTTATAATGAATACAAAGTTTGAGGATATTAATTCATTCATGTATTCTAATGGATTACGATTCCACAATGGTGTTATTGATTTGAGATTTAACTTGTTACATAAATTTTCAAATTTTTCTTTTTGAAATTGACTTTGTATTCCACCGTGTACTATTCCCTCTATGTGATATTCATCTATAGATTGAATCAGAATTTTTTCCAATAATTTTATTTCATTGTCAGTTTCATCAAATTCGGATTTGATTGTCAATTGAGGGATTTGCATTGATTGTGATTGTAGATGTGTCCACTGTAAATTAGGATGATGTAATAAGTGACTTTCATCAGATTTAGGAAAAACACTCAAGAGGCATTTTATTTCGTGATCTTGTTTTTTTGCCAAGAAAATAGAATATGCACTATCCTTTCCCCCTGAAAAAAGAGCGGCTAATTTCATATTAATAAAAAAATTAGTTTAACAAATCTTCAAAGAAGAGATGTATGGATGCTTCATTACTCATAATCCTCATCATATATCAGACGGCTTTTCCGCTCATCATCAGCATCCACACTAACTTTTAATATGCATTATTTTAGGTGTGAATGTCATTTGTTTATCCACTTTATAACGTAAATTCTCTGCAAACATGTTCTTGTAATCAGGAAGTAGCAGTCAAATATATCCCATAATGAAATAGTATTCTATTAGCACATACTTTCAATTATAATTTGGATTAAACTTTCCAGGCGTAAATGTTGTAGATTACTAATTTATCAGAACATTTTAATTCTCAGAATTAATCTACAACATAAGAAATAAGACAAATTTTTGTATTTTAGACACTTCGTTTTTCTCTATCCAAATGTGAATGTGAATATCTCAAATCCAGGAGTGTCTACTAGTATTTCTAGAGTGTGTTCTTCAGAGGTATCTGTTTGTACAATATTATATAATCCAGATTCATGCACATGTATACGTCCAAGTGTTCCAACGTCTTTTCCAGAAATTGATGAGTCAATGATTTTCCCATCTATTTTGATTTGCAGATTACCTTCACCAGCAGTTACGATGTTTACTTCTTTTCCACTGTATGGAACAACAATTGAACCAGAATCAGAAATCAATTTCATACTTTCTTTCAAATTTTTCCATGTTCCATCAAGATAGAAATTGTGTAGTTGTTTTGATTCTGGAATAGAGTAAGCAACATCCTGATTTGGATTAAATCCCTCTGGACTCCCGAGTTGATTTCGTCCAGATACAAAATCATACCCAAAATACAATTCTGGAGTTCTAAATAATGATGAATCAAATTCATCAATCTTGACAAATTCTTTTGTAGATGATGTGTTTAGCCTCATAGATTCGTTTCTTTCTCTCAGTAGATCTTGTATTACCTTCTCAGTTTCTTGATAACCTCCTTCACCAATGTGATCATATCTGATGTATCCTTCATAATCAGCAATGTATTTTCTAGGCCAATAGTTATTATCAAACGCATTCCATGTTTTACGGTCATTATCTAAAACAACAGGATAGTGTATTCCATATTTTGTTACGGCTAACTTTACGTTTTCAATATCTTTTTCAAATTCAAATTCAGGAGTGTGAATGCCAATTATCAATAAACCCTGATCAGAATATTTTTCGTCCCAAGCTGTGATAAATGGTAGTGTTCTAACACAATTTATGCAACTATACGTCCAAATGTCATAAAGCACAACATGATCATGTATTTTCTTTTGTAGTTCATCAGGTAGTGTGTTTATGTATCCTGAAATTCCTACCAATTCAGGGGCTTTCTTGTATCCAATCTTTCCAAGATCAGAATTTGAAGATGGTTTAGATTGATCCGATGTGTTTCCAAGAGTTTGTTGTGGTTGTGAATCCAATACAGATAATGATAAACTAAGAGTAATCACTCCAGCTAAAATTGCTATTCCTAAAATTAGAGGGGTCTTTATTTCTGATTTCATTTAATCACCCTAGCAATAGCAATTTATCTAAAAGTGGAAAGTTTGCAATGTATGCAAGCTGATTTGTAAATACAAGAATTCCTAAAAGTATTATGAACCCGCCCAATATCAAATTATAATATTTTAGGTGCTTACTCATTGCTCGTATTACTCTTGTAGCCCTTGAGAAAAATACACCCATTAGAACAAATGGAATTCCCAGTCCAAGAGAATAGGCTAACAACAAATGAAATGATACTGACGGAGTAGTTGCAGCCAATGTCAGAATCGTTCCAAGTATTGGACCCACACATGGAGTCCATCCAGCGGCAAAAGCTAGACCAAATATAAAAGATAGTGGATAGCTAGATTTTTTTCTTTTTGGAGAAAATTTCCTTTCTATATTTAGGGCTCTAATCTTTGTCGATAATAACAAAAATAGTCCAAAGGATATGATGATTATTCCTCCAACATAGTTTAGACTTTGTATTATATGACCAGCTGCACTTGATAAAACACTATTAATCAAAACGCCCAGAGCAGAAAATACTACTGAAAACCCTAGCACAAAAAATACAGTATTTAGAATTATACCTGTTCTATTAATGGTCATAGTAGATCCACTTTTAGAACTGAGTTCTGTAACGGTAGTGCCAGATATGTATGCAAGAAAAGCTGGAATCATGGGCAGTATACACGGTGCGACAAATGATGCTATGCCGGCAAATAGGGCTACAAGTATGGTTACCTCTGTCATAAGTACATTATTTGAATAGAACAATAAAACTGATTATCCAAATTAGTTCCAAATTAGATCCCAATCTTTTTGACTAGAAAAAAATCAAACAAGGTAAATCAAAAATAATCTAAAAATCATCTAAAAAAACAAGATAGTCAACATCAGCATAGAGGATATTTGTCGACCTTGTCTCCAAATTTACTGGATTTGATAATTTCTTTTTTCCTGAATATTTAGTGATTTTTCAAATACATAATGTTATTTGAAATCGCTTAATCTTGATTTTTGTAATAGAGGGTGATAATTTTATCCACCACGGTATCTGTGTCAACATCTTTTTCTGTGCTTACAAGAAGCAAATGATCATCTCCCAGATAAAAGGAAAAACGCTTAACCAAGTCATATTCAGCCAAGGTGTATTTTGTTTTGCCAAGCCATTTGGACATTTCTTTACGTGCCTTCCAATCAATAATAGAAAGAGTGACCAATTCATTTTCTTTATGTTCAGAAAGTAGGCTAGTCAAGCCTTTACGCATGCCACCTCCAACGCGAGCAGCCCATTCATCATAAACAGTAGCAAACCGGATTTTAGGATTAGATTCTAAAATTTGTGAACAAAAAGTTTCATAATTCAATGATTGTTCTAGGCATTCCTGATTATTAGAGTTTTATTTATCTCGATTATCTTGTTAATGAAAAAACTGCTCACCATAAATGAAAACAAAATAATTCACTGCAACATGTATGATATAGATTAACTTTGATCAAATTTTCAAAAATGAATTATATATTTTCTTGCTGGTTGATATTAATCATAAACTAATAGCAAAGAGTTTTTCATTTTTTCTTGAAAGATATCTCTTGCCCATTGCCAATAGGAACTGTAATTGATTCAACATTTTTGATTCTATCAATATGATTTAGATATTTTTTTATGTGTTTTTGGAATCGTCTTGGAAAAATAATATTATCTGCAGCAATTATGCCACCTTTTTTTAACATTGATAAACAAATATCAAAATAAAATGAATATTCTTCTTTATCTGCATCAATAAATATAAAATCAAAATGCTCCTTCGTATTTGATTTTCTGGATTTACTTAGTTGAATTAGAACATCTCTTGCTATGCCTTGTCTGATTTCTATCATACTAGACACGCCAGCTTTACTAAAATTCTTTTTTGCCAGTTTGATTTTTTTGAGATTTTTTTCGATTGTAATTATCTTTGAGTTTTTTCCAGTCATGGCATCTGCAAACCACAAAGTAGAGTAACCAGTAGATGTGCCAATTTCAAGTATCTTTTTGGGCTTGTGTATTTTGAGAAGAATATTATAAAAAATTCCAGTATCTTTAGTTATTGCAAGCATTCTTTCATCATGATGAATCTCATCGTAATTCTTTTTCTCATAATCAGCTCTTTTTTCAAGAGTATTTAGAACATGAGAGATTTTTTTATTCAATTAATTGGATTAAGTGTATCTTGAATTTAACCAGTGATAGGTATTCATGCATTTTATACTCAGTGGGTCGATGATAAAACTAGGATGTTTTGTATTTGTTGGACATGATCAAACACACAAAGAATCCACTTCCTGAAATAACATCAGCCCTATGGTTTACCCCTTTTGGAATGAATATAGTCACAGGTGAACTCACCTTATAGATTTCATCATCCAGTTGAATTTCATAGACCAGTTTATCATTCTGTGAAAGAAGTATGTTCACTTCATCTACATCATGCTTATGCAATATGCTGTATTTTGATATTTTTTTATTAATGGCATCTACAAAGTGAACAGCAGCATGAATCTTTGATTCAGGTATGGTTTTTTTACTCAACATGGAAATACGTTTGATTGGTGCTTTTTTATGAAATTGAACTTCAGACAGAGGTTCGTGTATTCCCTTTGTAATGTATTTTTTATATTTACGCATATTTTAGAAAGATAATTTTTAGTATAAAACAAGTCTGATTACAAATTATCATATAAGTAACAATTGATAATAAAATACATGCAAGATAGGACCTCAGAATGGTTTGTCCCAAAGATCGGTCCAAGAAACTTTAGAATTGGCATAGGAATGTTATTCTTACCTTATACTTTTATTGTGACGTGTTTTGCTGTATGGGGCTCACTTAGTGGCACATTTGTTTTAGATAGACTTGGTGCAATATGCATAATTTATTTTCTTGCAGTTGGTGTCTCAGCTCATTGTCTTGATGCAGTAGGTGGAAAAACAAAACCATGGGGAACATTACCAAAAAGAAAAATTTTATCGATTGCAATAATATCACTAGGAATTTCTTTTACTATCGGCCTATATTACGCATTTTTAGATTCACCAATCTTGTTTCCAATAGGCATTGCTGAAGGATTTTTTCTGTTTGCTTATAATTTAGAACTTTTTGGCGGGAGATTCCACAACAATATATCTACAGTAGTTTCATGGGGGGTTTTACCAGTATTTGCTGGTTCTGCAATACAAACAAATTCAATTTCAATTGAGACAATACTTTTGAGCATAGTTTCTGCATTAGTGACTTATTTCCTAATTATAACATCAAGAAGATACAAAGAACTCAAAAGAGACGGGATTGATTCATTCAAAAGCAAAGAAATTATTTTAAAATTAATCACTTTGTTTGTAGCAATAGGAACATTTTCGTTCTTTATACTACGAGTTATCTAGTCTTCTTCCAACTAGAATAGCACAGGAACCCAATGTGAAATAACGGAACTCTGTATCCAAACCCACTTCTTTCATAGCAGAAATATAGTCTTTAAGCCAAGTACTTGAACGTATTAGTTTTGGAAGTACAATAAATACATCCTTCCAAGTGGGAATAAAATATCCAATCAATCGCAATAAAATAAAATAAAAATTCCAGATTATACGAACAAAAATATTTCTTGGACATGTAAAATCATGTAAAATTATCACACCGTTTGGATTTAGATGAGTAACACATTTTCTAATTAGAGTTTTTGCATCACAATATTTTGGAATGTAAGAAGAAGTTATAGAATCAAATCTTTGATCAAGTTTAAGTTTTTCTGCATCTTGGTGTATGAACAAAATATTCCTAAATGATTCAGAATTTAATCTGGCAACATCAAGGTATCTCATAGACATATCCACTCCAATCACATCAGCATGTGGAAATCTCTGGGCAATCATTCTTGTTAGAATTCCTGTACCACATGCTAAATCCAAAATAGATTTCCCATAAATTTTATTTATGATCTTTTTTTTCCAAATTCTATCTCTGCCAAACGTTGTCCAATGAACGACTTTATCATATGAGTCAGATGTGTTTGTAAAAAATTTTGATACAAGGCTCTTTGGTGAATTAATTGACATTGCAACATATAAAATCAATATCCAATATATTGATTGATTAATGTTTTAGAAACTAGATCTTAAGATACAATTAATTTAATAAAGAAAAATCATGATAATTCGACATAATTTATTTTCTGAATGTTATTTGTGAGTACACCTCATAACATAAATTTTCTGCAAATATGTTCGTGTAGTCATCAGAGAAGTAAAAGACACTCGTAATGAAACAATATTCAGACACCAGAATAACATATGGGCGTAAACAAAGAACACAAAATAGAAAGAAAATTAAGAGTTACAAAAATGAATATATCAATAATTTTTCTAGACCTAACTTTTGATTCTCATGATTTTAGTTCTGTCCATTACTTTCCAATATTCAACATTTTGTCCATTTTCAATTGTTCCATTTATTTCAGCATCAACTAAAGTGACATCAATTGTCTCAAAAGTTTCTGAATCCATAATTTGGATAGTTTCACCAATAATGGAGATGATCTGACCCATTCTCTTGTCTATTAGTGGGATATGCACTTGCATGCTAACAGGTCCGACATGGGGTCTGGATTTACCATCAAATACACCCACACCTACAATTCTAGCCTTTGCTGCACCATGTTTTCCAGGTTTAGATGTATCATATTCAGTAATCCTACAAGCCTCACCATCGGGTTGATCTGATACAGGTAGTAGAATGTATGAACCAATTTTTAATGAACCAAGATCAGCTGGTTTACTCATGAAGAACCAGATTTTAGTCGAATATTTAACGTTTCTACTTTAGTTTTTCCAGAATTGAAAGACTTAACAAATTAGTCATAGTCAATCCTTTTCGATTTACATCACGTTTAGTTTGTTCACAGTACTTTTTTACACTCTGATGACCCTTGTCACTTGCAACTTCAATTACTACAATATTTTCAGCGTATGGAAAAGTAAATTTTGAAGGCAGCATACAAAACGTCGTCATATGACCAAGCCCACCAGTTTTGATTTTTTCTCTTTTCAGTAAAATATTTGCAACTTCTTGTAAATCTTCTTCATACTCCCCATATTCCAAATAATAGATAGTAATAAAATTTGTTTCTCCAGATACTTCTCTTTGAAATAGTTCGTCTTTAAGATTGAAGATAAAGGATGTTTTTTCTTGATTGTTTTTAGTTAGATCATCTGTGATAGATTGACTATCTTTGAATTTTCCTAGAATGTAATGATTAGTTGAATGAGAAAAATAGGGTTTACTTTCATCAGAAAATGTGCCAGTTACAAAATATAATGCTTCAATATTATTTGAAGATATCCAAGAGTCTTTTAATTTAGCAGATTCTGAATTGTGTAAATATGGTGCACAAACATAACCAGAATAAGATAATTGTTGCTCAGACACTACTATATTTCTTGAAATTTGGTATTTATGCGTATAGAAAGTAGGCATGTTCATTAATCAAATTAGCCAACCGTCGATAGTTTTTTAATACTAGGGCACTTCATTTTTTTTGTCCCAAGCTAGCTCAGCCTGGTAGAGCTCCCGGCTGTAGTTGTTGGCTTAAGATGGCTGACTGAATAACAGCATATCAGGCATACAGAAACCGGGTTGTCGATGGTTCAACTCCGTCGCTTGGGACCACAGTTTTTTATAAATTACTAAAAATAATAAAAAAATAGACTAATTTAAGAAAACAATGTTGAACTCTTAAATTAATAAAAAGATCTATTGTCTATGCTGTTTTTTTGACTTTTTGAGCAGCTGGTCCTTTTTGACCTTCACCGACTTCAAACTCGACTTTATCGCCTTCATTGATGAATCCATCAACATCTGATTTGTGAACGAATAGATCGTCACCAGATTCTCTTTCGATAAAACCAAAGCCTTTTGTGCGGTTGAACCACTTAACTGTGCCTTGTTCCATTTGATTATCACAAGAATTATTCCGTATATTAAGATAAGTTATCAAAATAGATCTAACACGTGACAATTACACGCAAACCTAGTCCATAATACCAGTTAAAAATGAGTTTAGAAATCTTTTGCAAAATGATTGTTGGTTTTTAACCATTCAACTTGAGGCAAAGTAAATCTCCAAACAATATCACCACGTTCATCCTTTTTAAAATCCCAAGGTGCGATTATTACTATATCATTATCACGTATCCATACTCTACGCTTTAATTTTCCCCTAATTCTACCCCTTCTAGTAAGGCCGTCAGTACATTTTACCATAACGTTTTCTCCTCCAAGCATTTTAAGCACTCTACCAAAAAGCTCGCCCTCTTCGGGTAAACGCATTTCTTTTAAATCACTTTCATTTTTGACTTGGCGCTTACCCATAGCATACAATACAGTTATGAGCATATAAATTGATTAAATTCCAAAGTTGTTATCTATTTTTTCTTGAAAAAAAGAAGCATCTTCACTATTCTCACCAGATTCACTATCATACCTAAAAAACGATGATCATATAATTTTCTATTTCCACTAAAAATAAAAAGAGATTAGAAAATAATTCACTGATTCAAAGAGAGATTTGAGTTTTTATTGGCTTGTTTTTTATGATCTATGCTATTACCGTAATTTCTGGTGCTGACATGCCTCCATATCCGGGATCAATTTTTTGTTTTGGATTTAACGTAGTACTATGATGGCATGCTTTGTTACACACAGGACAAAATTTTCTATCAAGCACAATACATTGGCAAATATGGTTTTTCACATATGCTTGTGCAGCTTGATTCCATTCTCCTGTTCCATTACAATATACACAAATATTTGAAGAGATAGAACCAGTTCCCTTACAAAAATCACATATGTCTTCTTTCATATCTATTACGATATCATATCATTATTTTTGAATCAATATATTTGAAGATCTTAGGAACTAGAAACTTAATGATTTAAATTGATTCCAAATACATGGTAAAATAAGACATGCTTGCCTATATTTTGTTAAATTGTATGCCTTCACAAGAAAAAAACATCATTGATGATCTAAATAAAATTCCTGAAGTGATTGAAGTTAACGGTATAATGGGAAAATACGATATAATTGTAAAAATTACAGGTGAACTTCCTGATGAGATAGATTTTGCAGTAAGAAAAATAAGATCAATTAACGGGGTAACTAGTAGCTATACTATGACTGCAATTTATGGTCAAGGCGGTTCAATTGACAAGAAATAAGATTGGTTTGTACAAATGAAATCCAATCTGAATAGAAATTCCTAATTTTCATAAAATTTTATACGTCTAATGAATTTTATTAACAGGTGATAAAAATAATCTATGGAGTTTAGATGTATACCGGATTGTTCTCAATGTTGCGTTGAAAGAGAATATTATCCAACTAAAAAATTTGGAAAAATTGGAGTTTTAATACTGCCTGAGGAAAAAGAAAGAATACAACATCTTGCAAAAATAAATGGGTTAAAAATAACAATTTTACCAAGAATAGGGATATCGGAAAAAAATAATTCTACTCCAACAAAAATATTAGCGTATCAATTAATGGGAATAGAACAAAATGGAAATACGTGTCCATTTCTAGATACAGAGACTGCAACTAGATCACCTCATGGAGGATTTCCTTGTAAAATATACAGTAAACGACCTCTTGCATGTATGACTTATCCATTAATAGAATCAAACCCAATCACACTGGATCAGAAATGTAAGTTTTGTAAAGAACATGGTTCTGCTGATCAAAATTTAAATTCTGAAATAGAATCACTGTTAAAAATTAAAACAAAAATGACCACACGTGCTCCTTGCATATGGAGATTTGCTACTGGAGTTGGAGAAGAATCAGATAAAAACCAAATAGAGATGGGGTGGATTTTAGAAAAATAATTGAAAATTCAGAATCGCATTTTTTGATAGAACAGACTCCAAGCAAAAATTCAAAAGCATGTAAAACATCAGAATATCATGAGTGATGATGCATGGTCAAATTTAGATAAAGTAGATCAAAAAATCATAGAAATTCTTAACAGTAATGCAAGAACTCCGTCAAAAGAAATTGCATCAGAATTAAAAAAATCGGGTCACGATGTATCAGATAGAACAATTAGAAAAAGGATAGAAAGACTTGAAAAAAGTGGCATCATCAAAGGGTACAAAGCTGTTCTAACGGATGTTTCTGGAGTTAATGAGTATCGAGTGATATTAATGAAATTAAAACCATCAAAATCATTAGAGACAGTCAAAAATTCAATTAAAGAATTTGTCACAAAATTAGACAATTATCTCCTCATAGCAAACATGGAAGGAGAATGGAACATGCTTGTAATAATTCAATTAGATTCAGCAAAATCAAATACAACACAAAAAATTGTTGAAAAATTTTCTGATGAATTAATAGATTATAGAATTAATGAGATAGATATCAAAGATGTGAATATTTTGAATATGTCTTTACTATTATTGTAATAAAGAATATTCTGATTCAGCAATATCAACTGCATTTTTTATCTCATCAAGAGTGAATGGTTTTTGAATAAATGCAGCAACTCCAGAACTAATTGTCTTATTAACTCGTTTTGTGGTTTTATCATCAGCTGTAATTACAATAATTTGCAAATCTATTTTTTCTTTTAATAATTTCATAGCAATTACATCACCATCAAAATCAGGAAGTCCCATATCCAAAAGTACGATAGGGTGTTTGTTTTCAGAAAATAATTTTTTACACCCTTCAAGTCCATCTTTGCCATTCTCATAAACAAGAATTTCATCATATCCTAATTTTTCCACATAGTTTTGAAGTTTCATCGTTATTGCTTTACTATCTTCGATTATAACTATAGGTCTAGAAATTTCGATAGTTGAAGAAATTATTGTTTTTGCTTTCTGATATGAAATTTTTGCTTTATCGTATTCACCAAGACTCAAAAAACATTTTGATGCACAAAGTAATGCACCTTGAATATTTTTTGAATTTTTAGTTTTAGAGTATTGTAAAAAAAGATTACCTGCTTGTTCAATTTCATCTTTAGATTCTTTTCCCTGTCTAGTTTTACATTCAGATGCAAGCATATACAAGAGTGCGGATTTAAGATATTCAGTTTTTCTCATAGAATCTGCTTGATTCAGAAATAAATTATGAGCAGTGATAAATTGTTTATTTTTTAAATGTGTTAATGCTACCTCACAATTAGTCTTTGAATTCAATAAATACGGGTATCTTTTTTATTTTATAACATTTTGTAATAGAGATTTTTAGCTAGGGATTAATCACAGCACGACCAACAATTTTACGTGCTTTAAGATCCTCTAATGCAGAGTTTGCACCATCAAGAGAATATCTTTTTGAAATCATCGGATTAATGACTCCTTTTCGGGCAAGATCTAGTAATTCTATCATATCAGTATAATTTCCAGTGTATGCACCTTGAATAATAATAGATTTGAGAGGAATTGTAACAAGAGATAATTCCATTGAACCGCCAAATAAACCAACTAGGACAATATTTCCCCTCTTTCTTAAAACCGCCAATCCCATTTTTACGGTAGGTGGTGCATTAACAAAATCCACAACACTGTCAGCTCCTTTACCATTACAGACTGAAATTATTTTTTGAGATGTTTCAGGATCTTTGGAGTTCATTACAAAATCAGCACCCATTTTTTTTGCTATTTCCAATTTTTGATCATCTAGATCCACACAAATTATTTTGGATTTGGTGATAGCTTTTGCAATTTGTACACCCATTAAACCTAATCCACCAGCACCTATTATTACAAGAAATTCAGGAGAATTTTGATTTGATTTTTTAATTGCAGTATAAGCTGTTAACCCAGAACAAGCCAATGAAGTTGCAGATTCTGGATCAATTCCATTTAATTTTGCCAAATATTTGAAATGAGGAACAAGAGAATACTCAGAATACCCACCATCTTGGAAAACACCAAGCGATTTTGGGGCATCGCATAAATTTTCATTGTCAACTTTACAAGCAGGGCATTCACCGCATCCTATCCAAGGATAAACTAAAACTTGATCACCTTTTGAAAAACCCTTAACATTATCTCCAAATTCTTCAACAGTGCCAGCAATTTCATGTCCAGGAGTAACAGGATACGTGACTCCTCTATCAGTGACTTTCATAAATTTGCCATCACCTAAATCATATCCACCTTCCCAAAGGTGTAAATCACTATGACATACGCCTACGGCTTTGACTTTAACTAAGACCTGATTATCTTTAGGATGAGGTGTTTCTATTTCTACAACTTTCAATGGTTCGTTAGGACCTGTAATCCTAGCAGATTTCATAAATCTACAAATCAGTATTAACAATATAAGAGTTGACTGGATATGAGAAAAAAATAGAGCCCTTAGATATTATTTAATTAAAAAAGAGTTAGTCTGTGAGTGAAGAGCAACCTGACAGTATTTCGCAAGCGCCAGTAAATATTCTATTTAATCCCACTTCTGTTGCTAAAAAAGATGTTTGGGATATTGATCTTATTCAAATTCTGAATTTATTAATAAAAATTCTTGAAAAAAGTGGAAAAAAAGATCTAAGAGTTGCAGGAATGGCGGCATTATCATCTTCATTAATTTACAGAATGAAGGTAGAAAGCATTTTTGCATTACAACGCGCTGCCATGGAAAAAAAACCAATCAGACAAAGAACAGATGTAGACATAGAATTAATCGACATACCATACAGACATGAATCGACTTATCCTGTTTCACTAGATGATTTGTTAGGGTTATTACAGAATTTAATTGGTACAATGGCCAATCCACAATCCAGAAGAAACAAGCTTGAGATAGAACCTATCGAAGCCCCTAATTTTCAAGACTATTTCATTTCACTTGAGAGCATCATTGGGAAATACGAAGATTTGATCATTAGAAAAATTTCAGATACAGGATACGGTATGCTACAAGAGATCATAAAAGATCTGGATGAATTAGATTCGATTAGATGCTTTTTTGCAATATTGTTTTTGGCCAGAGATGAAAAAGTAGAGTTAGAACAAATAGAAGAAGATATCAAAATTATTTTGATAAAAGAGAAGTTAACAATCTGATCAAAAATGAAGAAAGGATTTCTTTAAGTATATTTTACAGGAAAAGAAACAATTGGCAAAAATTGAAACAAATGATGAACCAACTGCAAGGATTGAAGCAGCGCTTTACTCTGCTGGAAGACCCCTAAAAATTGAAGAATTAATCAGAGCTTCAGGCACAGAATCACGAACAAAGACGTTTGAGATACTCAATGATATAATGAAAAAGACAAAGTCAGCCTTCAAGGCACTTGAAGTAGTAACACTTCCTGATGGATCATACGTGTTTCAATTAAAACCAGAGTATAGTTCAACTATCAAAAGATATGCATCAAAACCTATTCTTCCAAATGCAACTCTGAAAACATTATCATATATTGCATACATGCAACCAATTTCATCAAAACAACTTGTAGAAACACGTGGTTCTGGAGTATATGAACATCTCAAAGAATTACGACAGTTAGATTTTATCACTCATCAAAATGTAGGAAGATTAAAAATTTACAATACAACTGAAAAATTCCAAAAATACTTTGGAATACAAGGAGATGTAGAAAATCTCAAACAAAGACTGTTTTCCAAAGTAAGAAAAACAGCAAAGATGTCAGAATCAAATCCCACTCAGGAAATTGTCACCAAACTAAACTAAGTATTTTTTATTTCAAGCCTAACTTTTTGCGTTTTATATAAATTAGAGTAGTTAAAAGAACATTCATGCGAAAATCAGTAGAAAATCTTGCAACAAGCAAAATAACAGGGGGACGAAGACATCCTGCAAGAATTCGAAGAAAATATGAAATAGATAGATATCCAAATGAGCCAGTTACTGGAGCTCAAGTTACAATTACAAGACGAGTCAGAGGAAATAACAATAAAACAGCATTGAAAACAATTGATTTTGTTAATTTAGCAACAGGTGATTCTAAAGTAAAGAAAATAAAAATTCTCAAAGTATTAGAAAATTCTACAAATAATGATTACAAAAGAAGAGGCATCATTACAAAAGGTGCAATATTAGAAACAGAAGCAGGAAAATGCAGGGTTGTTTCTAAACCAGGACAAACAGGAATAGTTAACGCCGTTTTAATAAAGTGATAAAATGAAAGATTACGAGCATGTCGTAATCTGGTTGGATTATTTTAACAAGACATTACCAAGAGCTAAAGGGAGAAAATTAGAAAAAGAAAAATGTGTTTTCGATCCTTCACTAAAAGAACTAACAGAAGCTGCACAGGCAGCAGGATTTGAAATCACAGAGACAGATGAAAAAGTAAGATTTCCAAAAAGACCATATGTCAGGTCAGGCTACATAGTGTTACCAAAAGGATCCACTAAGACAAATATTCTTAACAAAATTTCACAAAAATTAGTTTCAAAAAGAGCCAAGCAAACAAAATAAAATCAAATCTAGCTCTTAGCTAAAGTAAAGTTGACAGAAGTCTATGATAAGAATACAATGATCATTGTTTCTAATTGCAGGAGGTAGGCGAAATATTGCACTTAGCCGCTAGTGGCAGAGTGATCATTCAACTATCTGGTAAGTTAGTTGAAGGACAAATACTCTGTGACGAGACAGGAACTAAAGTTGCAAAAGTAATGGAATTAATTGGTCCAATAAAAAGACCGTTTGCATCAGCAACTTCGTTGACAAATAACATCAGAAAATACATTGGCAAAAGTGTTTTCGCGATGGATGATTCTCCTGCTAATACACAAAAATTTAGGAGAAGAAAAAAATGAACATATTACAACCACAGAGCTGTCCTGAATGTCAATCATCATTAGTTGATGATGTTCAGAATGGTGAAATCATCTGTTCAGGTTGCGGCGTAGTTGTCGCAGATCAGATGGTAGATTATGGCCCAGAAACAAAAAGCTCGAATCTCGAAGATAGGATGAAGCTAGCAAGAGCGACAGGACAGACAACTTATTCCCAACATGATTTGGGAATAACAACTGAGATATCAATTAGTACAAAAGACTATAGTGGAAAAACAATCAATCACGAAGTTGCAAATCAAATGCACAATCTCAGAAAATGGCAACAGCGAGTACGTGTTTCCTCACCAAGAGAAAGAAGATTAGCAAATGTTTTATCAAAAATGGGTGAAACATGTGACGGTCTAAATCTTTCAAAAAACATCTTGGAAACTGCTTCTATGATATACAGAAACTTGGATGGACGTATTGATGTGAAGGGAAAATCAGTAGCCAGCATTACTGCAGCTACAATTTACATCGCATGCAAACAATGTAATGTTGTAAGATCACTAGAAGAAATTTGTAGAGGCATATGTGCGCCAAAAGATGTCAAGTCAAAAACAAAACTTGCAGCAAAATACTATAGAACCATGGTAATGGAAATGGGTCAATTAAATGCCCCAGTAGTTACTATGGACAAATACATCTCAAAGATTGCAAACATGACACAAACTGAAGTTAGAGTTGAAAGACTAGCCTTGGAAATAGCAGAAAAAACCAAAGGCAGTAACATTGCAGATGGAAAAGCTCCAAATGGAATTGCTGCGGCATATCTGTATGTTGCCTCAGTTTTGTTAGGACAAAATGTCCTTCAAAGAGACGTCTCAAGTATTGCAGGTGTCACAGAAGTTACTATCAGAAATAGATGTAAAGAGATCCTAACATGTTACAAACTCAAAATTACTTTGAGACCATCTCTGGCCAAAATTTAATCCCCCCCTTTTTCATTTTATTAATCGGCATAGAAAATTCTATTAGGATTAGCTAAATTTCGTCGGTATTATATACAGAAACAAAATAAAATGCACCATGGCAGTACTTGAGATTATAGATCTTCATGTCACACGTGAAGGTAAAGAGATTCTCAAAGGAGTTAATTTGAAAACAGGTCCAGGAGAAGTACATGCCATAATGGGGCCTAATGGTTCTGGAAAAAGCACTCTAGCATACACATTACTTGCACATCCAAAATATGAAGTAACTAAAGGAGATATTTTGTTAGATGGCGAAAGTATTTTAAAATTATCTGCAGATCAACGTGCAAAAAAAGGATTATTCTTAGGATTTCAATACCCTACAGAAGTGTCAGGTGTAGGATTCTCGCATTTTCTTAGAACAGCTTATAATTCACTAAGCAAGGCACTCCAAGGAGACGACAGAGAAGTATTCATCACAGTAAGAGAATTTCAAAAATATCTTAAAGAAAATTTGAATAAAGTTGGATTGAAAGAAGAGTTTCTTTCCAGATATCTTAACGAAGGATTTTCAGGTGGTGAAAAGAAACGTGCAGAAGTATTGCAAATGGCAGTTTTAAAACCAAAGATTTCAATTTTAGATGAACCAGATTCTGGTTTAGACATAGATGCTGTTCAAGCAGTTGCAAAGGCAATAAGTCAAGTCTCAGGAAAAGACGCAACGGTAATTGTAATTACGCATTATGCAAGAATTTTAAAATTCCTAGATAAATTAGATTATGTTCATGTCTTTGCCAGAGGTCAAATATTAAAAACAGGTGATGCATCCCTTGCAGATAAATTAGAAAGCGAAGGGTATGAATGGGTTTTAGAACAAAAAGCATAATTAAATTTTCAATAATTTTTTTAAAATGAACAAGTTTAAGCAAGATTAATTTTTTATAATGTGTGTGATATACGAGGTAAACGTAGAATTTAACAAAGAATTTCTCAGTATTAAAGAAAACCAAATTACAATAGGAGTAAAATCAAAGCCAATCAAAGGAGAGGCCAACAAAGAAATCATAAAAAAGTTAGCAAAACATTTTGGAGTATCAACATCAGTAATTCAAATAAAAGCAGGACATAAATCCAAACAAAAAATTATACAGATACAACATTTGAGAATCTAGTTTTTGTTTAAATAGGGTTTTGAAAATGGAAAAGCATGGAAGGAGATAGTAATGAACAGTATTTTTTCAATTTTTCATTCTTTCAAGTAGATCCTAAATGGAGATGGATGGCAGATTTGGCAAAAGAAGAATCAGCCAAAGAAGTAGAAAATGTAATCAAGAATTCAGGAATAAAATTCAGAACATATTCTACTCTAGGTCTAAGAGATGATGCAGATTTTTTGTTTTGGTTTGCAGCAAAAACAGTTGAAGAAATTCAAAATGCAATAGAAAAATTATACACCACTGTTTTTGGAAAATACATCATACCATCAAAAACATATCTGTCATGCACTAGACCATCAATTTATGTAAAAACAGGAAAACCGCTTGGTTTTGTTGCAAATGAGGAAGTAAAAAAACATGTAATTGTATATCCTTTTACGAAAACTAGAGAATGGTACCTACTACCAAAGGAAGAAAGACAATCAATAATGGATGAACATATTGAAGTTAGTAAAAAATATCCGCAGATTATTCTAAACACAACATATTCTTTTGGAATTCATGATGAGGATTTCATGTTGGCATTTGAAGTAGATCAAATTAGAGATTTTCAAGATTTGATAATGGATTTGAGAGAAACTAGAGTTTCAAGATATGTCCAAAAAGATACGCCGATGATCGTGTGTGTTAAAAAAGACATCATTCCTCTGATAGGAAGTCTTGGCTAGTGGAGTCCCTAAAAGAGTGGGCAACAGTAATCAATGCTCTAGAAAACGGTGATCAGACAGTTCTCCTAAGAAAAGGAGGGATATTGGATGTGGCATCAGGTTTTAGAATAGAATCAAAAAAATTTCTAATGTTTCCCACCCAAGAGCATCAAGAGTATAATCACATAAAACCGCAATTTCATAATTATCTTGAACAAGTAAAATCAAATCCACCAAAAAATGGATTTAATAGAATTACATCATATGCAGAGGTATTAGCAGAAGCAGATATTTCATCAGAGGAGACCGTCAAGAAATTATCATCATTTCATATTTGGAGTGATTCATACATCAATGAAAGAAGAAATTGGAAACCAGAAAATCCCATGAAAGCAGTATTTTTAAAAGTCTATAAAATCCCGGAATTCAATACACCTCTAAAATCAGAGTACCAGGGCTGCAAATCTTGGATAAACATAAATGAAGAAATTCCAGTTGGAGAAGCAGTTTTGAGCGATTCAAAAATAGAATTAAAACTAAATGAATTCAAGGAGATAGTAAAATGAAATACAAAACATTAGGAAAAAGTGGAATCAAGGTATCTGAGATAGGATTTGGGGCATGGACTATCGGTCTTGACTGGTGGGGTAAGAAAATTGAAGAAGATGAAGCAAAACGCATGCTCAAAAAAGCATATGATTTAGGAATTAACTTTTTTGAAACAGCTGATATGTACGGTAAAGGAATAAGCGAGAAACTCATTGGTCAAGTATTCAAAGGAATGAGGGAGGAAGTAGTTATTTCAACAAAATACGGGTATGATTTTTCAAAAGTTGAGCAAATAGGCCATACAGAATTACCTCAAAGTTTTGAACCAGAATTTACAAGAAAAGCACTTGATGCATCACTAGAAAGATTACAAACGGATTATGTCGATTCATACGGAATGCACAATCCAAAATTAAAGCACATTAGAAATGATGCTACTTTTGACATGTTTGATAAACTGATTCAAGAAGGAAAGATAAAATCATCACAAGTTGCACTCGGTCCAGCAATAGGATGGACACAGGAAGGATTAGAAGCAATGGAAAGAAAAAGTGTTTCAGCAGTACAAACGGTTTATAATATTTTAGAGCAGACACCTGGAAATGAGTTAATCGAGAAAGCAGAAAAACAAAATGTCGGAATTCTAGTCAGAGTGCCAGATGCATCTGGAATTCTAACAGGTAAAGTAAAAGCAGAAACAGTAATTCCAAGTAATGATCATAGAAAAGACAGAAAACAAGAATGGAGACAAGATGCATTACAAAAAGTAGAACAAATTAGACCCATTGCGGAGCGTAATGGCTTGAACATTATAGAATTTGCGATAAAATTCATCTTGTCAAAAAATTCAATTGCGTCAGTTTTACCCACAGTTGTAAGTGTGGAAGAAATTGAAACTTTTGCTACAATATCAGACGGAAAATATCTAAATTCTTCAGATATGAAAGAGATAGATGAGATATACAATACTTGGCCCTCATACGAATTAAAAGCAACTCAAGCAAATTAGTTTTCAGATGGACAAATCAATAGATGTCATTAAGACATTAGACATTATTGAAGGAATGAAACTTGCAAAAATTGGAGAATACAAAAAATGGAATGCGATAATTAAAAAAATAAAAAATAAAGAAGACCTAAATCCATCAGATTTAGAGTATTTTTCAAACATAACAAGAATTTACAAGGATTCAAACATAACTAGTAGAAGTAAAGTTTACCATGCAAAATTATCAGAGCATGATGAAAAACCAGCATGCAGAATTTGTGGTGAAAATTCAGCATATTATTGCAACATGAATGATCAATACTTTTGTATGATTCATGTTGTAGGACATGATGAAAATGAATTTTAAGATACAGGAATTGTTTCTTCTAGAGTGAAATTATTTTCAACAAAATATTCTACTCGGGTCTTTTTAAATTCACGTGTACTAAACAATATTTTATAATCATCAATGTTGATTTGATTTTGGATTGTTTTTGTCATTTCTCCTGCTTCCTCTTCAGATTTACAGTGAATCATAGAAAATACACTATATGGCCAATCAGGATATGTTGGCCTTTGATAACAATGACTCACTTGTGGAAAAGCACCTAATTTTGAACCTACTTCTGAAATTCTATCATTAGGTACATTCCAAACAATCATTCCATTTGCTGTAAAACCAACCTCTCTATGTCTCAAAATTGCAGCAAATCTTCGCATCACTCCAATGTCTTCATAGTATTTCAGTTTCTCAAATAATTCATCTTCAGTAAATCCCAGTTTTATTGCAGAATTTAGAAATGGTCTATCGGTAATCTCCATATCTTTTTGCATCTCACGAATAAACTCCTTATCTTGTTCTGTGGGAACAAATTTTATATTTTTAATTTCTTTTTTTTCTTCGGTTGGAGCAACATCATGTTTTTTTTCATCAACCATATCTAATTTTACTCCAATCTTGAATAATTGAATAGTTGGCAACATTCTAACTTTTTTAATTCCTTTCAATACAGAAAATTTGTCCACCTCAGTCTTCAAATCAGAGCCAGGAGGCACTGCCAAAGTAAACCAGAGATTAAACTGGTGATCTCGCTCATAATTATGACTCACACCGGGATGGCGATTAATTTGATTTGCCACGTATTCTAATTTATCAGATTCAATCTCCATTGCAACCAAGGAACTCTTGTAACCAAGACGTCTCGTATCAAATATTGCACTTAGTTGTCGCAATACTCCAATTTTTTTAAGATTGATTAAACGCTCTTTAATAATTTCAGGTGAAGTTCCAAATTTTTTTGCAATATCGTCAAAAGGTTTTGGAGTGAGAGGGAAAGTCCATTGAATTTCATTAAGAATTTCTTTATCCAGATCATCAATGGATTGAGTCAATACACCAGTAACCACTTCATATAATTAAAAATGTAGCTAGAATATTACGCATCGAGTTTGAATCTATAAATAGAAACTTTTGTCCCTTTGATCGGTGATAATTCATCTAAATCTACAAGGTAGATTAGTCATTGTTATTGGGGGCGGAAATGAAGCTCTAAAGAGAATTAATTCATTACTAGAAGAGAAGTGTCAGATTCTAGTAATTAGTAATAAGTTGAACAGTCAAATAAAAACACTAGTAAAAAACAAAAAAATAAAATTCAAAAAACAAAAAATTCAAAATTCATCTATTCTTTCAATTTACAAGCCATACATGATAATCACAACAACCAATGATAAAAAATTGAATCAAAAAATAATTAAAGATGCCAAAAATAAAAAAATCATCGCATATAGCTCAGACAATCCAGAGTTAAGTGATTTTGCAAATCCTGCAATTATAGATTTTGAAAATACAATTCAAATCGCAATTTTTACGGGTGGTAAAAGTCCAGCCATGTCAAAAAAGTTGAGAATAGAATCCGAAAAAATATTCAAAAAAATAATCACTAAAGAAGATATTGGTCAGATAAAAATTCAAAATATAGCAAGAGAGCATGCTAAAAACACGATCTCAACTCAAAATGAGAGAAAAATGTATCTGAGCAGCATTATGGGCGATAAAGAGATTAAACGGTTAATAAAAGATGGTCAGTTGAAAAGAGCTGAAAAGCGAGCCATTACAATATTGAGGAATTGGAAATGAACCAAAACATAATCAATGCACGTGTTACTTTTCGTAATTCACCTATTCATATTCTTGAAAGATTTACCATAAGAGATTTAGAAAGTGCGTATACACAATTCAAAGAACATTCAGGTTTAGATGAATGTGTAATTATTCAAACTTGTAACAGAATAGAATTATTTGGCAAAGCAAAAGATTATGACATTAACAAAATTAAAAAAACTTGGGCTTCACTGACAGGTTTAGAAGAAGAAGCTTTTGAAGAAAATATGGAATTTGTAGAAAACGGAGAAGCATTACATCATTTACTAAAACTCACATCAGGGTTAGATTCAATGGTAGTAGGAGAAGAGCAGATTCTAGGTCAGATAAAAAACTCTATCACATCAGCTAGAAATGCAAAAGCATCAGGTCAACACCTTAACAATTTATTTGACAAAGCAATTCGAATCGGAACCAGAATTAGAAATTCCACTGGAATTAACCGTGGCGGAATTTCAGTAGGATCAATGGCAGTGAAATTAGCAGAAGAGAACATTGATGAGTTAAAACTAAAGAAAATTCTGTTAATTGGAACCGGTGAAGTATCAACACTTGTTGCAAAATCACTTGGGCGTAGAGGATATGATTTTGTGGTAACTAGTAGAACGATTGGCAGGTCTCAAGCGTTTTGTGAAACTATGGGAGGAAGACCGGTAAAATTCGAAGAGGTTCTAACAGGATTTGAAAATTATGATGTTTTGTTTGTTGCCACGACTGCTCCTTACTTCCTAGTTACTCAAGAGAGAATAATAAAAGCAATGCAAGGAAAGAAAAACGGAATGATGATTCTAGATTTATCAAATCCAAGAACAGTCGATGAGAAAGTTGCAATAATAGGAGGAGTGAAATTAATGAATTTGGATCAAATTGCAGAAATGGTTGAAAAAAATATGAAATCACGATTAGACAAGGTAAAAAGTGTTGAAAATATAATTAGTGAGGAATTAACTGTACTAGAGGCTTCAATGAAAAGATTAGATGCAGAACCACTTGTAAAGGATGTATTCAAAAACATCGATTCACTAAGAGAAAAGGAATTGCAAAAAGCACTTCAGATGCTTAATGAAAAAGATGAGAAAAAAATCAAAATCATAGAAGAACTAACAAAAGCAGTTGTAGAAAGTATTGTTTCAACACCTATGAATAATATTCGCAAGGCATCAGAACAAGGCATGCCAGACATTATTGAAATAGCAAGTAAATTATTTGACTATAAAAAACAGAATGAATTAGACTAGGATTATATCTTACCAAGAACGAATTTTGATAATGTCATTTCCAACTAGACGTCTTCGTAGATTACGAACTTCTGAAAAAATGCGAGAATTAATTCAAGAAACCACTTTAACTTCAAGAGATCTAATCTGTCCAGTGTTTGTTCAAGAAGATCTAAAATTCAGAATCAAAGTTGAATCAATGTCAGAAATTGAGAGACTACCTCTAGAAGACATCAGTGATGAAGTAGGTACGATTTCAGATTTGAACATTCCATCTATCATGTTATTTGGAATTCCTGTCAAGAAAGACGATGCAGGTACTTCAGCATTTGACGATAATGGAATTGTTCAAAAAGCAATTTCACAAATTAGAAAAAATTTCGGAGATAAAATAGTAATCATGGCAGATGTCTGTCTATGTCAATTTACATCCACGGGTCATTGTGGAATTATCAAAGGAGACAAAATTGATAACGATTCTAGTCTGGAAACGCTAGCAAAGATCGCAGTCAGTCAAGCAAAAGCAGGCGTAGATACAGTTTCTCCCTCTGCAATGATGGATGGACAGGTAGCAGCAATAAGAAAGGCATTAGATGATGAGGGATTCACAGATGTCTCAATAATGTCACATTCAGCAAAACATCGTTCATCGTTTTATGCGCCTTTTAGAGACGCAGCAGAATGTGCACCAAAATTCGGAGACAGAAAGACATACCAGGTTCCATTTACAAATGCACGAGAAGCAATGATGGAAGTTGAAACAGACATCAATGAAGGAGTAGATATTGTCATGATCAAACCAGCTTTAGCATATCTAGATTTGATAGCAGAAACTAGAAGAAGATTCAACGTTCCAATTGCAGCATACAGTGTTTCTGGAGAATATGCACTGGTAAAAGGCGCTGCAAAACAAGGATGGGTAAATGAAAAAGACATTACAGAAGAAATACTATACTGCATTAAACGAGCTGGTGCTGACATGATTGTAACGTACTTTGCAAAATCAGCAGCAAAGTTTCTTCAAAAATCATGAGAAATGACGAGCGTTTTGAGATAGAAAGGGCTTTTGATTTACTACCTCACATTGTAGGTTCTAGTTGGGCAGTGATTTGGTTTAGATTAAATAAAATAAAAGAGCCCACTCGTGAAGAATATAGAAAAAAAGTTCTAGATTACTTCAAAATGATGGAACCTGTCTTTGAATCATATAAAGCAGATGACAAATTTTCAGAGATAATAAAATACATTCAGACAAGAAAACAAGAAGAGTACGAAAAAATCACATCTGGTTTGAATAAAGAAGTGGAAAAGAGATATGACAGATATGTCGATTATGGATAAAATGTATATTTTTCTAAAAAATTAAAGTAAAAAAATAAGAAAAAAGAAACTATGGAAGATTCAATGGAATAGTTGCACTTCCCCATGGTTCTGAAATTCTAAAGACATAATCTTTTGCAGGATCATAGATGAATTTCGTTCCGCCAGGAATTGGTATCATAGGACCAAATAACATGGAGAACTCTCTTACTTTTCCAGGAGTTAGAACAATGTTTCCGTTTGTAAAGTCAGTTGCAGAGTAGCGGAATGCATTTTGACCATCCCAAACATCATAGTTACAGATGGCGGGACCAGTACAGAACAAAGATAGGTTGTCAGTAGAACTGGTATTTTTAACAAGCATTTTAATTGTCAAAAGCGCCTGTCCGGTTGGACTAATCTCAAATTCAGGACCTGGAAAATAATAGATCGCTGAACCAACGACATATGGAGTAGATTTTTGTTCGTACTCATATTCGGTGATTTTCAACTTTGCTTTGTCTACGCAATCATATCTAGCATATGACTGAAAAATGTCTTTACACTTGTCAAGATCTGCTTGAAGTTCTACGAGTCTAGAACCATCAGATGTAGTTTTTGGAGTAGATTCAGGAAATTTTGATTCAGATGTAGGTAATGAGATCACTCCGGTCTTAATCAAATGCTGAATGCCATTTATGAACTCAGTATCAGTGATTGTACCGTCTGCCCACCAACCTGCATTGTTCTTTACCCAATCTGGAACAGATTGAGATTTTTCTGCAGAGACTGCAGTTGGAGGAATTACGATAATGCCGTCTTTTATCAGAAATTGTATTCCTTGAATAAATTCAGATTCAGATATTGTACCGTCTGCCCACCAACCTGCATTGTTCTTTACCCAAGCTGGAACTCCTTCTGCGTTAACAAATGGAATTATTGATCCAACAAGGAAGATTGTCGCTATTGTGGCAATCGTTGTTTTCATTATGTTGAATTTTGCAATCATCATATTTAAGCTGGTGCCAAATAATTATCTAGTGCCAAATAATGATGATCGAGTGTCATGAGATAGACAATCTAGTGCTAAAATAAATTCAGCATACTCAGATTTTTAAATAAACAACATGAAATTTGAAAAGTGGAGGATAGTAATACACAATTTCATGATAGAAATTACAAAATATCAGAAAACGATGTAATAGAATATGTTTTACAACAATTTCAAGAGGTAAAGCACTCAAATAAGATTAAAAATCTAGTCACATTTCAAGCCGCAAACAAATACATGATAATGGCACATGATCAAACAGAATTAAAAAATCTAGGAAACATAGTTGCGAGTTACAAAAAAATACCATTTTCAATCATCTTGCAAGAGTATGAAGATCACTTTAGAACTGCCATGACAAAAGAGCCAACAGTAAAAACACATACAAATGTGATAATGCATATTTTTGGATATTTTTCAAAATATCTTACTCAAAATGAAAAGCAGTTATTTTTTGAGATGTTAGAACAATTCAGAGAAAATAAAACAACTTTAGGAAACATGCTCTTGGAAATAAGTTGTACAACATATCGCTTTAACAACACATATCTTGCCAGTCAAACATATTTTTTGTTATATTCAGATGTTCAGCACAGAATTTTATTTCAGGCATTAGGTAAAAAAGACACAATAGAGTAATTCGATTAATAAAATAAGAATACAAAAATAATTTAAAAAAATAAATTAAATAGGTTTTCCTTTGTATTGATAATCAATTACTTTATGAAACGTATTATGAGATGCAATTATTGCAATTATAACAACAAACATACCAATAAAATTTCTTAGTGTAATTATTTCATTAGGATGAGGAGATAATATAGAAGTGTCAAATACAACATAGAAATTGTCAAATGACCAAAATGCAAGAGTTATCCATGACAAAATACCGCTGATGATAAATCCTAGACGAGTTTTGCCCTTTACAAATATTATTCCAGATATAATTCCAATATACCAAACAATTCCAGCTGCAATCCATCCAGGATGGTAAACGTCAGGTCGGTCATCTAACCAATAATAGGTAGTGCCAATAATCGCCATGGCAATTAATGAAACAAGTAAAAGTTTTTGATTGATTTTAAAACTGGTTTTCTCGTCTCTAGGATTTGTTTCAGGAGGGTTTTCCCTCATTTCCTTTGTTGCGATATCTATTGCCTCACGGACAGATTTTAATCTAATTGGGATAATTTTAGTAATAGAATTATCAGTTACAATGGTATCATGAACAAGACTATCAATTAAGGGTCTTGCCAACGAGGCTTTTACCGGAGTAATAAGATCTACCCAATACGAGGAAAGTCTAGTAGTAAGAAAAGGAATTTGAATTACAAAGAGGTTTTTGTTTAAATAAGCAGAATAAACACGCATTAGTTCTTCATATGTCATAGTATCAGGTCCTCCAATCTCATAGATTTTACCACTTGTTTCAGGATTATTCATGCAACCTACCAGATATTCTATCACATTATCAACAGCGATGGGTTGTGCAAGTGATTTGACCCAAGACGGGGTTACCATTATGCGCAGTCGTTCAACAAGATAACGAAGCATTGCATACGAACCTCCCTGTGCTCCAATTATTAATGACGCACGTAATTGGGTTACAGGAATATTTCCAGATGCCAAAATTTCACCTACTTCTTTTCTGCTTTGCATGTGCGGAGATAATTCTAAACTATCATTTACCAAACCACCAAGATAAATTATTCTTTGAACATTGGCTTTTGTTGCAGCTTTGAGAAAATTTTGAGCTTGAATTCTTTCTCTAGATGCAAATTCTTTCCATTGTTCTTTACTTCCTTCCATAGAATGAAGAAGATAATATGCAATATCAATTCCAGACATGGCTTTTTCCAATTGATCAACATCAAAAACATCAGCCTGAACATACTTCACATTATTTGAATCTTGAAGTTTTTTTCTACTCATTCCTTTTATGGCATATCCAGATGAAGACAGAGATGAGATCAGTCTAGAACCAATAAAACCAGTTGCACCAGTTACTAAAATAGAATAAGGTTTTGGTTCAGAAAATGAGTCATCTAATATTTTTTGATTCATAAGAACACGTTATCCAATTAACTTGTCAGTCAACAGACTAGAGAATAGTGCAATATCTAGTTTCTTTGTGGAATTCCTACATTCTATGACAACCATATAATTTATTTGCAACTAAATTATTTAAACTAGTGTTAAAACATAATACTAGTGCTAAAAATTCATAAAATAAACTCCTATAGGCTATAAAAAACATCCAAATTATCAAAATATAAAAAAATTAGCACTAGTGATGAAGGTTAGCATTAATTAAATAGGTTACTAAAAGAATGATCAAACATGGTTTACCTTAGAGCAAAAAAAGTAAAATCTGATAATTACCTATATTTAGTAAAGAGTGTATGGGATTCTAAAAAAAATACGTCAAAACAAGAGATTGTAAAATATTTAGGTAAAGCATCAGAAGTGGTTAAAGACGATATACCAATAGATTATAGAAATGATCCGAAAATTTTATCAGCATTAGCATTACACAATCCAGATGATATAGAAAAAAGAGAGGAATCAACAAAAAAATCAAAACAAATTTTATACAAAAAATTAACTGATGGAGATATTAAATCATCTGTAAAAATTTATGAAGAATATATTAAAATTTTTAATTCTGCAGATTTTTTTGATAAAATTTTAAGACCAGTGATGTCCAAAATAGGTGATGATTGGGCTAACAACAGAATAAGTATTGCGACAGAACATGTTGCAAGCAATGTTGCTCAAACACTTGTTAAAATTATAATGGACCAAGTTACAGGAATGGTTAACAAAAAGAAAATTCTTGTTTGTGTTCCGGTTGGGGAAGAACATCATTTAGGTTGTGATGTTTTGGAGACATATCTTTCAATAAAGGGATTTAAAGTGTACAATATGGGCACATCGATACCAACAGAATCAATACTTAGTTTTATTGAAAGTAACAAGCCAAATGTAATATTGGTTTCAATTACATTAGAAGATAACATACCCGCAGGACAAAGATTAGTAAAAAAGATCAAGGAACAATACAACATTCCAATATTGATTGGAGGATTTGCGTTACAATCAAAAAAAATACCAAAATTTGAGGCAACGGTAATTTCAGATATACCACTTGATGAAATTCCAAAAATTCTCAGAACCGCATAATTTTAAATTCTTTTTGTTTTATTAAATCTCTAATTTGACACAACATTCAGAAGATATTGATAAAATGTGTAATAATCATAATAAGAATTGAAATAATTACATTTTATCTTTTGTAATAATGATAATATGAAAAACAGATGATGTTCAATTAGTAGAATCTAGATTTTCTTCAAGATATATTTCAAGACTATCTAATTTGTCTTGATGATCTGCTAGAAAATGAAGGATGAACTGAGAATCAATTTCCACCCATTCGGATATTCCTCTATACATAAGATAATCTTCTACTACAATATCATTGGGTCCAGTCAATCTTACCAAAACTTTTTTTTCATTACCCAGTTTGAAAGGTAATTTTAATAATTTTTCTTTCCATTCTCCTTGAATGTTTATTTTATATTCATTTTCTTCAAACTCTACTTTACCAAGAAAGTAACTTTCGTTAATGTCTAGTTTTTTGATTTTAATTTTTAAAGGAGTTAGATATTTCATCCTTACATTTTCATTTCATGTCTTATAAGAATAAATCAGACTATGGAACTAGTGCTAATTTAATTATATAGTGTTCTTTTTTAATAAGAACAAATTTAAAAGAAATTCATGCATATCATTAATTTAATTTTAATTACATCGATGTTGATAATTATTCCTCTTGATGCAAGTGCCCACAAATTGATTAGTCATGATGAGAGTCATACAGAGTTAAAAAATGCCTTAGACATACCTAATCATAAAACATCTTGGGCGATTTATGAAGACCTCAAACATAATCAAGTAAAATATTACAAATTTACAGCAAAACACGGAGATTCATTTTACTCTAGTATCGTAATTCCAAAAATTTCAGCATTGTCGGATTACGCACCAACTCTTGTAATAATTGGAGACGGAATAGATAGATCAGACACAGTTCCATTTGAGGTGTCACCTGAATTAGGAACGTGGGTTTTTTCATATCAAGGTCAATTCCCTTCTAAAGAGTTCTATGAACCATTTGGGCAGGTGACATACTGGGAAAGACAAGAAGTGAAAATAACAATACCAAAAGATGGAACATACTATATTGCAGTATATGATCAACAATCAAACGGAAAGTACAGTTTGGCTGTTGGTACTGTGGAGGATTTTACATTTGTGGATTTTTTTACTTTGTTACCAAAATCTTGGTTTGATACAAAGATCTTTTTAGAAGACTATCTCAGCATATCTATTGGAATAATTTTTCTAATTGGAATTACAGTAGGAATTGGGTATGTCATAACAAAAAGAAAGGTAAATTTATTCCATAAACACTAGAGGGGTAATATCATAACAAGATATAATTGAAAGAAACAGATTTTAAATTATATAAAATATTAATCATAAAATAAAATCCAAATATTGTCAAAATTGATAAAAAATAATAGATGCCATAAATTAGCACTAGACTTAAACTTTTCAAGGTCTTATATAGAATTAAACAAAATAAAATTATGAATCAAGAAAAACAATACACAGAACCAACGAGTAGTAAGAAACTCTTTGGACTAGTTGCAGCAGTGATGGTTGTTGCAGTTATCACAGGTTTGGTTTTATT